>NZ_JBATXN010000668.1:0-5280 GCF_049673265.1 Mycobacterium sp.
AGCTCCGCGGGGTTGAGCTCCGCTACGCACTGACAATGGAATTGTTCCTCCACGGCCCGGCGACCATTCCCCAGCTGATGGACGCTCTCGCGTGGCACCGGTTTGCTGTGTGCGGGCGGGCGTCGAAGTCGATCTCGGATGCGTTGCGATGGGAGATGGGCTACGGCCGAGTGCGCCGGCTGGGACGGGGTCGGTATGGCCCCGGTTGGATGCCGCGCGGCACCGAGCACCGAATCCATACCCGCGTGCTGGCCTTACGCGACAAAGCCCGCCACCAAACCGTCAGTTGTCGCTGAGAGGCGGGCACATCGCCGCATCCTTACAGCTCGCGGAGCAGCCCGGCCACCACGTCCAGCCCCTCGCTGAGCAAATCGTCGCTGATAGTCAGCGGCGGCAGGAACCGCACGACGTTGCCGAAGGTGCCCGCCGTCAACACGATGACACCGTCGGCGATGGCCCCGTTGGCCAACGCGTTGGTCAGCGCGGCGTCCGGCTCGGCGGTGTCGCGTTTGACGAACTCGACGGCGATCATCGCGCCGCGGCCACGCACGTCGCCGATCCGATCGTCGGCGGCTTGCAGTGCAAGCAGCCGGTCCTTCATCAGCCGTTCGATCTGTCGGGCCCGGTCAAGCAGCCCGTCGGCCTCGATGGTCTCGATGGTGGCCAGCGCGGCCGCGCAGGCAAGCGGGTTGCCGCCGAATGTGCCGCCGACGCCGCTGGAGTGTGGGGCGTCCATGATCTCGGCGCGGCCGGTGACCGCCGACAGCGGCAGCCCGTCGGCGATGCCCTTGGCGATGCAGATCAGGTCGGGTTCGATGCCTTCGTGCTCGCAGGCGAACCACGCCCCGGTTCGCGCGATCCCGGTCTGCACCTCGTCGGCGACGAAGACCACGTCGTTCTTGCGGCACCAGTCCAGCAGCGCGGGCAGGAATCCCTCTGCCGGGACGATGAAGCCGCCTTCGCCCTGGATGGGCTCGATGACGACGGCGGCCAGGTTCTCGGCGCCGACCTGTTTGGCGATGACGTCGATCGCGCGCTGCGCGGCCAGCTCGCCGTCGGTGGCCAGTTCCTTATCAATCCGTCCGTCGCGGAACGGATACGACAGCGGCGCCCGATAGATCTCCGGCGCGAACGGCCCGAAGCCGCTCTTGTACGGCATCGACTTGGCGGTCAGCGCCATGGTCATGTTGGTGCGGCCGTGGTAGGCGTGGTCGAACGCCACCACCGCCTGTTTGCGGGTGTATGAGCGGGCGATCTTGACGGCGTTCTCCACCGCCTCGGCGCCGGAATTGAAGAGCACCGAACGCTTTTCGCCGGAGCCGGGGGTGAGCCGGTTGAGGTGTTCTGCGACGGCGACGTACTGCTCGTAAGGCGTCACCATGAAGCAGGTGTGGGTGAACTCGGCGACCTGGGCGCCTACCGCGTCCACGACGCGGGGTGCGGAATTGCCGATCGTGGTTACCGCGATGCCCGAACCCAAGTCGATGAACCGGTTGCCGTCGACGTCCTCGACAATCCCACCGGCAGCGCGGGCCGCGAAGACCGGCATGGTGTTGCCGACGCCGTGCGAGATCGCCGCGGCTCGGCGCTTAGTCAGCGCCTGCGATGCCGGACCGGGGATTTCGGTGGCGAGGTGGCGACTCTGTTCGACAGCAGACACGTCAGCAGCCTATCGGGCGTAAAGCCCCCGCCACGACCCAAAGTTATCCGGCGGGCGGCCCTTCGCCGAGCGGCCGGCACACATTGGTCGTCGGGTCCCAGTACTGGCCGGGATCGCAGCCCAGCGGTGTCGGCCCCTGCCCCAACGGCCGGCAGACGTTGCCACTCGGATCCCACCACTGGCCGGGGTCGCAATTAAGCGGTGTCGGCCCGACTCCCAGCGGCAAGCAGGCCTTGCTGAACGGCTCCCAATATTGGCCGGGGTCGCATTGCGCCGAGCTGACCGCCGGCGTCGCGATCGTCACAACTGCCATCGGCAGCAATGCCATAGCCGCAACCGGTGCCAGCCGGCCAACGAACTTCCTCATTGGCCGACCGTACCGTTAGCGACCCAAGATCGGACCGTATATGGACGGCACCTGGCAGATATTCAACTGCGCATTGCGACGCCACCCGATGTTGCACGGGCACACACCGGCATTCGGATCGAAATATGCACCGGAAGGACATGGCAGCGGCTGGCATGCATTCGAAGGCGGGCTCCAGAATTGGCCGTCGTCACATGGTGCCGAACTTGCGCTCGGCATCGTCATGGCCCCCATCGGCATCAACGCGATCGCGGCGACTGGTGCTAGGAGGCGAACAGACTTCCTCATGTGTCAGCCTCCCGTACAGGATACGTCAGGGCGGGCCAAAAACGGGGCCGTCGATCGAATCGACGGAAGCAAACGAGGCGACCGGCGCGCGGCGAAGTCGACGAGGCCGGCGCACCGGATACCCCAAAGCAATCACCGCGGCTAGGGCCAGCGGGTCGGGTGCCCCGAGCAAAGCCTTCACCTGCTCCTCCTCGCGGATCGCAATCGTGGTGATGACACCGCCCAGTCCCTCGTCATGAGCGGCCAACAGGATGCTCCACGCGAACGGGTAGATCGAGGCGCCGCCGGCGAAGGTGTAGCGGTCAGCGTCGCGGTCCACCGCCGCTAGCATCGCCAGGTCGGCGAATACGGCGAGCAACGCCGGCGCTTCGTCGAATCGCTCAGCGAAACCGCCTGGCGCCGCGGGGTTTTGGGCGGCAAGTGCACGCGCTTCGGCGTCGCGGTCATTCGTCGGCGCCCACGGCCGCAAGCCGGCGGCGCTTAACGCCATATAGTCCCGCGAGCCTTCCAGGTACAGATCCCGCAGCCGGCGTCGCCGGTCGGCGTCTTTGATCACGACGACCCGCCACGCCTGCGCGTTGGCGCCGCTGGGCGCGAACCGGGCGGTCTCGAGCACGCGGGCCAGCACCGCGTCGTCGACGGGTTGGTCGGTGAAGTCGCGCACTGCCCCGGTGGTGCGTAACGCCTCGCTGAGGTCCATCGCTCAATGATGAAGCAGCGCGTCGACGTTGGTGTGGAAGAGGCCGGGCATCTGCGGCTCCTCGCAGCCCATCCGGCGGTAGTCGTCGAGCGGCGTCGCGCTGCCCTCGGAGTGCGGGTAGTCGCTGCAGAACATGAACACATCGCCGGTCGCCTCGGTCAACCGCTTGGGATCCTCGTAAGAGAACGACGAGACGCGCACGTGGTCAAGGAAATACTGGCTCGGTCGGCGGGCCAGCTTCGCCACCGGTTTGCCGTTCAGTTGGGTGGTGAAGTCGGCGGCGCCGTCCAGCAACAGCAGAAACTGCGGCACCCACGACGAGCTGAGCTCGACGACGCCGAAGCGCAGCCGGGGATGACGATCGAACACGCCGTGCAAAATCAGGTCCGTCAACGCCAACGCCGGCGGCACCCACAGAAACACCGCTTCTGTCGCGGGTACCAGATCGTCGGCCGGCTCGTCTGGATACCAACAATCGTCGAACACCCGCACCTGATCGGCGACGTGAAAAACCGGGGTAATCGCGTGGTCGACAAACGCGGACCACATCCGGTCATGTCCGGGGTGTGACAGCGCGCGGCCGTCCACCGGTCCGGCGCCGATCATGGCCAGCGCGACACCGGAAGCCGCAAGCGTATCCAGTTGCGCCTCAAGCCAATCCGGGTCGCGCAGCGTGAGGTGGGCGACCGGATGCAATCGGCCCCGACCGTCGGCCTGCACCTCCGCACACCAGCGGTTCCACGCCGTCATATTGGCGGTCAGCGCGGCCAGCGACGACGCCAGGCGGCGTTCCCACAGCAGACCGTAATTGGGAAACACCACCGCCTCATCAAGACCGGCTTCGTCCAGCCATTGCACGCGAGACGCGGGCGAGAAATACGCCGCGGGTAACGCCTCGGCGTAGCGATAGGACGCCGGTTCACCGGCCCGTTGGCGCTTGCGGTGCTCCCCGCACGACGCCGTGTCACCGGGAAGATGGACGTCGGCCAGGGCAAGGTGACCGCCGCGCCAGCTCAGCCAGGTGTAGCCGAGCTCGTCTTCGACCAGGCTCAGCGCGTCATCGCGCGCGGCCGGGTCGATCAAGTCGGCCCACAGCGAACCGCTCTCATACAGGTGCTGGTCCGAGTCGACAATACGAACCACATCGCCTGTTCTCCCACGCTGCTACCCGCGCGTCAAGATGCGTGGCCGGTCGACCTCAGACGACCTAGTGGCAGACTGGTGACCGAATCCCAGACGAACAGGAAAGATCGTTGCCGTCATGAACCAAATGGTTGTCTTTTTACCGCTGCTCATCGTGTTGGGCGCGTTCATGTTTTTCGCCTCTCGGCGGCAGAAGCGCGCGATGCAAGCCACCATCGACCTGCACGAGTCGCTGCGGGTCGGCGACCGGGTGCACACCACCTCCGGGCTGCAGGGAACTATCCGGCACATCACTGACGACAACGTGGACCTCGAGATCTCACCCGGCGTGGTCACCACCTGGATGAAGCTCGCGGTCAGGGATCGCATCGAGCCGGAGATCGCAGAAATCGACGTCACCGAGGCCACCGAAGCCGACGATTTCGCCGACGACCCGGAGCGACTGCCCAAGGACTAAGGCCCGCCACGTACCCTTTGCGGGTGCAGTCGAATTGATCGACGCGCGACCCGCGGGAGCGGATCGCCCATGAGCGGAGGAGAGTCAACACGTGGCATCGCCATCGGCGCCGGTGCACCCTGCCCGCTACCTGTCGGTATTCCTGGTGCTGCTGATCGGCGTCTACCTGCTGGTGTTCTTCACCGGAGACAAGCGGACCGCCCCGAAGCTCGGCATCGACCTGCAGGGCGGCACCAGGGTCACGTTGACCGCGCGGACCCCGGATGGTTCGCGGCCGACCCGGCAGGCGCTGTCTCAGGCGCAGCAGATCATCAGCGACCGCGTCAACGGTCTGGGCGTCTCGGGTTCTGAAGTCATTGTCGACGGCGACAACCTGGTCATCACCGTTCCAGGCAAAGACAGCAGCGAGGCGCGCAACCTGGGGCAGACCGCACGGTTGTATATCCGTCCGGTGATCAATGCGCTGCCAGTTCAGAGCGGCGCAATGCCGCAGGGCCCGCAGCGGCTACCTGCGCCGCACCCAATGCCACGGCTGCCGGGACGAGCGCCCGGAGGACCTGCGCCCGGCGCACCCCTACCCGGTGGGCCCGGGGCACCGGTGCACCCAGGCGGCGCTGCACCCGGCGACGCCCCTGGCGGTGGTGCGCCTGGTCACGCAGCGCCTG
>NZ_JBATXN010000669.1:0-1683 GCF_049673265.1 Mycobacterium sp.
GTCCGCGCCGCGATCCTGGTGCTACTGGCCGAGCGACCCATGCACGGCTACGAGATGATCCAGGAGATCGCCGAGCGCAGCCAGGACCTGTGGCGCCCCAGCCCCGGCTCGGTCTACCCGACACTGCAGCTGCTGGTCGACGAGGGCCTGATTGTCGGCACCGAAACCGAAGGCAGCAAAAAGCTTTTCGAGTTGACCGACGCCGGCCGAGCCGCTGCGGAGAAAGTCGAGACACCACCGTGGGACGAGATCGCCGACGGTGTCGACCCCTCCCATCTGAACCTGCGCGCCGCCGTTGGGCAACTGTTCGGCGCCGTAGCGCAATCCGCGCACGCCGGCAGTGCCGAGCAGCAGCAACGCATCATCGAGATCGTCAACAACGCTCGCCGCGAGATCTACACGATCCTCGGCGAAGACGACTGACCGTCCTCCGGTGAGCAGACGCAAAAGCCCCGCACGCCTCGGCGTGTCGGGGACTTTTGCGTCTGCTCGCCACTACACCTCAACCCAATCCAGCGTGCGCTGCACGGCTTTGCGCCATCCCGCATACCCTGCCGAGCGCTCGTCATCGCTCCAGCGCGGCGTCCACCGGGTGCCCTCTTGCCAATTCGCCCGCAGCTCATCCGGGTCGGCCCAGAAGCCGACCGCCAAGCCCGCCGCGTAGGCCGCGCCTAACGCAGTGGTCTCGGCGACCACCGGCCGCACCACGTCGACACCCAAGACGTCAGCCTGAATCTGCATGCACAACTCGTTGGCGGTAATCCCGCCGTCGACCTTCAGCACCTCAAGGCGCACACCCGAATCCGCTTGCATCGCATCGACCACATCGCGGCTCTGGTAGCAGATCGACTCCAACGTCGCGCGGGCCAAATGTGCGTTGGTGTTGTAACGCGACAACCCGACGATCGCGCCACGGGCGTCGGATCGCCAATACGGTGCGAACAAACCGGAAAACGCCGGAACGAAGTACACCCCGCCGTTGTCGTCGACCTGACGGGCCAGTGCTTCGCTTTGCGCAGCTCCGCTGATGATTCCCAACTGGTCGCGCAGCCATTGCACCGCCGAACCGGTCACAGCGATCGAACCCTCAAGCGCGTAAACGGGTTTGGCATCGCCGAACTGATAACACACCGTCGTCAGCAGGCCGTTACCGGACCGGACGATCTGCTCGCCGGTGTTCAGCAGCAGAAAATTACCGGTGCCGTAGGTGTTCTTGGCCTCGCCGGGCTCCAGACATACCTGACCGACCATCGCCGCATGCTGGTCACCGAGAATCCCGGTGATCGGCACCTCGCCGCCCAGCGGTCCCGCCTCCACCGTGACGCCGTAGGGCTGGCGCGGTGACGACGCGGCGATCGACGGCAGCATCGCGCGCGGGATGTCGAAAAAGGACAGCAACTCGTCGTCCCAGTCCAGCGTCTCCAAGTCCATCAGCATGGTTCGGCTGGCGTTGGTGACATCGGTGACATGAACTCCGCCGCGAGGTCCGCCGGTCAGATTCCACAGCAGCCAGGTGTCCGGCGTACCGAAGACGGCCTCGCCACGCTCGGCAGCTGCGCGCACTCCCTCCACATTCTCCAGAATCCATTGCAGCTTGCCGCCGGAGAAGTACGTGGCCGGCTGCAGACCGGCTTTACGCCGGATCACGTCGCCGCGACCGTCGCGGTCGAGCGCCGACGCGAT
>NZ_JBATXN010000670.1:0-22905 GCF_049673265.1 Mycobacterium sp.
GTACTCGCTCAGCCGGGGCCACAATCCCAACGCGACCGCGACGGCCGCGCCCAGGCTCAGCACGACGCCGCCCACCGTCGCGCCGGCCAGGCCGCCGCGCGCGGAGAGGATGTCGTCGCGCAGTTCGTTGCGACTCTGCTCCATCGCCTTACCAAGCGCACGGTCGAGTTTGTCGAAAGCCGGGGTGGAGTCGTGCTCACCGCTGCCCAGCGCGACCTGGGTGGCGGCCCGATAATTGCCGACCGAAATGTAGGAGTTGATCCGGTCGTCGGCGCGCCGCCACTGGGCCAGCAGACCAGCAGCCCCCTGCAAGTCGCCCTTGTCGACGGCGTCGCGCCGGGAGAGATATTCGTCGAGCTCCTTGTGCATGGCATCGATGCGTTCGTAGAAGGACCGCTGTCGAACCTCTTCGTCCCCGCGACGGATTAGTGACAGCGTCTCGTCGGCACGAGCCTGTTGGGCATTGATGGACATATTGGTGACGGTCTTCAGCGACCACGCCGCAGTGTTTTTGGCGCTTTTGCTGCCACTGGTGGAGATCCAAAGGGCAGTTGTCACCCAGACCACCATAACGAGAATTGCCAGCGCGCCGGCGACAAGACCAGGGTTGATTCGCCGTTTGGTGCGTCGGGCCAGCCAGCGGTGGGAGAACGAGCCGAACAGCGCCGTAGTGAACACGATCAAAATCACCGGGGCCGGGAACCGGGTCGACGCGGTGGTCTGGGCGTCCACCCGTTCCGACGTCTCGTGATAAAGCTGTTGCGCGTCCGGCAAAATCGTCGACTGCATCAGCGCCGACGCCTCGGAAAGATACGACGACCCGACGGGGTTGCCGGCCCGGTTATTGGTGCGGGCAATCTCGATCAGCCCGGTGTACACGGCCAGTTCGGCGTTGATCCGCCCGAGCAACTGCACCAGCGGCTCATCAGTCAGCCCGCTCGACGCCCGGGTCACTGCCCCTGCAGCGTCGGTGATCGCCTGCTCGTATCGCTGCCGGACAGTGCGCGGTTCGGCCTGCGCAATAAACGCGGTCGCGGCTGCCGCGTCGGCCACCGACAGCGTGGTGTAAAGCCGTCCGGCCGCGAACGCCAGCGGCTCGGTGTGCTTCAACACCGTGGTCAGCACCTGCTGCCGCTGGTTGATCGTGGTCGACGTGGCGAATGCGCTGAGCCCGCCGAGGATCGCCAGGATGAGACCGATGGCCAGGATGCGCCCCGGTGTCGTCGCGACGAACCACCAACGGGGGTGAGCCGGTTCAGTCGGCGACCGCGAACCCAGCGGCTCGGTCGACGGATGCGCCAGCTCAACGGTCACGTCTGCTCGGACCTCATCTTTCAGGCGTACGTGTCAAAAACTCTATAAGCAAATTCTAAGAGCGTTTTCGCCAGATGCGGGGACCTCGGGGTGATTTGACCGGCCCACCTCGCCCCGGCTGCGCTGGCCCCATCGCCGTCGGGCTGGCTTGATTGCCCGCTTCCTCCTCGGTCCGCTTCGCGGCCCGCATCGTCACCGGGCGGCCTGCTTATCCTGAACGCGTGCGCGGCGACGGTGACGGATGGGTGGTCTCCGACTCCGGCATGCATTTCTGGGGGCGGCACGGCGCGGCCGGTCTGCTGCTGCGAGCGCCCCGGCCCGACGGCACACCGGCGGTGTTGCTTCAGCACCGGGCGGCGTGGAGTCATCAGGGCGGAACGTGGGGCCTGCCGGGCGGTGCCCGCGACAGCCACGAAACCGCCGAGCAGGCCGCCGTCCGGGAAGCGCATGAGGAGGCTGGCCTGCCCAGCGAACAGCTTTGGGTGCGGGCCACCGTGATCACCGCCGTCGCAAGCGGCACGCACTGGACCTACACCACCGTCGTCGCCGACGCGGGTGAACTGCTGCAGACCGTGCCCAACCATGAGACTGCGGAAATGCGCTGGGTCAGCGAAGACGAGGTGGCCGAATTGCCGCTGCACCCGGGGTTCGCCGCCAGTTGGCAACGGCTGCGCACCGCGCCGGCCATCGTGCCGTTGAGCCCCGGTGATGAGCGGCGGCGCCATCTGCCGCGCACAGTCGAGATCGAGGCAGGCGTTTTCGTGTGGTGTACCGCGGGCAGACCCGACCACGCGCCGTCGCAGCTGAGTTCGCGGATCAGCTCGCTGCTGCAAGCGCCGAACTGAGCCGCTCTGCAGCGGCGCGCGGGTCCTCCGCGGCGGTGATCGCGCGGACCACCACGATGCGCCGGGCGCCGGCCTCCAGCACATCCGCCAGCCGGTCTGCGTCGATACCGCCGATCGCGAACCACGGTTTGTCGGGCGCCAGGTCGGCGGAGATACGCACCAGCTCAAGGCCCGGCGCCGGGCGTCCTGGCTTGGTCGGGGTAGGCCAGCACGGCCCCACGCAGAAGTAGTCAGGAGCATTGGGGCCGTCGGCGATCGCGGCTGTCACCTGGTCGCGATCGTGCGTCGACCGCCCGATCAACGTGCCCGGTGCGACGATGCCGCGCGCCACCGCCAACGGCAGGTCGTCTTGGCCCAGGTGCAGCACGTCAGCGCCGGCGGCACGGGCAATATCGGCGCGGTCGTTGACGGCCACCAGCGCGCCATGCCGGCGCGCGGCCTCGGCGAGGATCTCCAGCGCCGCCAGCTCATCGCGCACTTCCAACGGCCCGAACTGGCGCTCACCCGTCGAGCCCTTGTCGCGGAGCTGAATGATGTCCACGCCGCCGGCCAGGGCGGCGTCGGCGAACTCGCCCAGATCGCCCCGATCGCGGCGCGCGTCGGTACACAGATACAGCCTCGCGCTCGCCAACTGGGTCGAGGTTTGGTGCACATCGCGACGCTAGCGGCTAGCGTGGAGGGTCGACACGGGAGTCCCGGGGACGGGGTCTGAGAGTGGGCGCGCCTGCCCTTACCGTCGAACCTGATCCGGATCATGCCGGCGAAGGGAGGCCAAAGTTGTCACCGGACTCGGGATCGCTGGCCGTCATCGGCGGCGGCGTCATCGGGCTGTCGGTGGCGCGGCGCGCGGCGCAAGCCGGATGGGCGGTGCGAGTGCATCGCACTGGCCAACCCGGCGCGTCCTGGGTGGCCGCCGGCATGCTGGCGCCGCACAGCGAAGGCTGGCCCGGTGAGGAGAGGTTGCTTCAGCTGGGTCTGGAATCGCTGCGGCTATGGCAGCAGGGCGGATTCACCGATGGGCTGCCGGAGCGGGTGATCACGGCGCGGGAGTCGTTGGTGGTCGGCGTCGATCGCGCGGATGTCGCTGACCTGCGTACTGTCGCGGACTGGCTGTCCGCGCAAGGCCACCCGGTAATTTGGGAGTCGGCTGTCCGCGACGTGGAACCGATGCTGGCACAAGGCATTCGGCATGGCTTTCGGGCGCCCACCGAATTGGCGGTGGACAATCGCGCGCTGCTGGAGGGACTGGCGGCGGCGTGCGAGGAGCTCAGCGTCGAATGGGACGGACCGGTGGGCGACCTGGGCGCTTTGCAGGCTGACGCGGTCGTGATTGCCAACGGCATCGATGCCCCGAGGTTATGGCCCGGTCTACCCATTCGGCCGGTGAAAGGTGAAGTGTTGCGGCTACGCTGGCGCAAAGGGTGTATGCCGTTGCCGCAGCGAGTAATTCGTGCGCGCACGCATGGGCGGCAGGTGTATATGGTGCCACGCTGCGACGGCGTGGTGGTGGGCGCCACCCAGTACGAGCACGGCCGCGACACTGCGCCGACGGTATCCGGCGTCCGTGACCTGCTCGACGACGCGTGCACCGTGATGCCGGCGCTCGGCGAATACGAGCTAGCGGAGTGTGTCGCCGGCCTGCGCCCGATGACACCGGATAACCTGCCGCTGGTAGGGCGGCTGGACGCGCGAACGCTGATCGCCGCCGGTCACGGCCGGTCCGGTTTCCTGCTGGCGCCCTGGACTGCCGAACAGATTGTGTCCGAATTGATTCCGGTTGGAGCGCATCCATGATCATCCGCTTGAACGCCGAGCAAGTCGAGGTCGATGAGCAGACCACCGTGGCGGCGCTGCTGCAGTCGCTGGGCTATCCCGACCGCGGCATTGCGGTGGCCCTCGACCAAGCGGTGCTCCCACGGTCGGCTTGGACGACAAGACTTTCGGCGCTTCCCGCGCCGGTCCAACTCGAGGTGGTGACGGCGGTGCAAGGTGGCTGATTCCAAACTGACAATCGCCGGGCGCAGCTTCACGTCGCGGCTAATCATGGGCACCGGCGGCGCCTCTAACCTCGCCGTTCTCCAAGAGGCTCTGATCGCGTCGGGCACCGAGCTGACCACCGTGGCAATGCGGCGGGTGGACGCCGAAGGTGGCACGGGCATGCTCGACTTGTTGAGCCGACTTGGTATCACCCCGCTGCCTAACACCGCGGGCTGCCGCGGCGCCGCGGAGGCCGTGCTGACTGCGCAGCTGGCCCGCGAAGCGCTGGGCACCGAATGGATCAAGCTGGAAGTCATCGCCGACGAACGCACCCTGCTGCCCGATGCCGTCGAATTAGTCAGGGCTGCAGAGCAATTGGTCGATGACGGGTTTGTGGTGCTGCCATACACCAACGATGATCCGGTGCTGGCCAAGCGATTAGAGGACACCGGCTGTGCGGCAGTGATGCCGCTGGGCTCGCCGATCGGTACGGGTTTGGGCATCGCCAACCCGCACAACATCGAAATGATTGTCGCCCAGGCCGGCGTCCCCGTTGTCCTCGACGCCGGTATCGGGACCGCCAGTGACGCCGCGCTGGCGATGGAGTTGGGCTGTGACGCCGTGCTGCTGGCGACTGCGGTGACCCGGGCCGCCGATCCGGCCGCGATGGCCGCGGCGATGGCCGCCGCGGTCACAGCCGGCTATCTGGCCCGCCGCGCCGGCCGGATTCCGAAGCGATTCTGGGCGCAGGCGTCGAGTCCGCTGGGCCGAGGATGAGCGGGCGGTACGTAGCGCTCGGCAGTTCGATGGCGGCCGGTCCTGGGATCCGGCCCAGTGCGCCGGACGCGCCGTTTCGTTCAGGTCGTTCGGCGCGCAACTACGCCCACCTGGTCGCCGAACAACTTGACCTGAACCTGCTAGACGTCACGTTTTCCGGCGCCACCACCGCGCACGTGCTGGCCGAGAGTCAGCGGGGAGCGCGACCGCAAATCGAGGCGCTGGACGGCTCCGAAGAGCTGGTCACCATCACCATCGGCGGCAACGACGTCGGGTATGTGCCGTTGCTGATGGCCGCGATGTTGCCGCGGGTCGCTCGGCTATTGCCGGGCATCGGTGCGCTGTTTGACCGAGACGCGCGTGAGCAGGCGCTCGACGGCGCCGGCGACTCGCTGCGTGCGGTCGGCAAGGCCGCGCGCCGGCGCGCGCCGCGGGCTCGCGTGGTGTTCGTCGACTACCTGACCTTGCTGCCGCCGGTCGGCGCACCGGCGCCGCCGTTGGCTACAGCCGACGCCGACCTTGGCCGTCACGTCTGCGCTCGGCTGGAAGAAGCCACCGCGTCGGCCGCGCAGGCGACCGGCTGCGAGCTTGTGCGCGCCGGGCTAGCCAGTCGGGATCATCACGGGTGGTCGGCGGACCCGTGGGCGGTGGGTGCGGGATGGCCGCTGCCATGGCGACCGACGCCGTTCCACCCCAACGCCGCAGGAATGCGCGCTGTCGCCGGCTTGATCAGCGAGCCGAGCGGCGGAGACGGTTAGTTTCGCGTCGCTTGGGTAAATCTACCGGGCGACCCTGCATCGAAATCCTGGCGAGGTACCGAATCGTCGACATGACCCTGACCGCGCACGCCCCAGTTTCTGGCTTTGACCACGCCGCGTTGCTGTATCACTCGGAGCGCGAATACGTCGATTGGCTGGCGCCGTTCATCTCCGAGGGCTTGGACCGGGCGCAGCCGGTTTTGGTCGCAGTCCCGGGCGACAAGCTGGCGTCGTTGCGTAGCGCGTTGGGTGACGCGGCGGCTCAGGTGACGATGGCTGACATCACGGGATTCGGCCGTAACCCCGGCCGAATCCTCGCTGCCCAGCTCGCCTTCGTCCAACGGCACCCAAGCCAGCACATCCGCATCGTTGCCGAGCCGCTATGGGCGAGCCGCAGCGTGTTCGAACACTCCGCGTGCATGCAACATGAGGCGCTGGCCAACATCGCGTTTGCGGACTTAAACGTGACGGGCCTGTGTCCGTACGACGCATCCTGCCTGGGTGAAAGCGTCCTGACCGACGTCCGCCGCACGCATCCGCAGATCTGTCGGAGCGGATCGCGCAACCACAGCCCGGAGTACGCCCTCGACGCTGCGCTCGACCAGTGCAATCAACCGCTTGCGACGAACCCGGCCGCTGTGACGTTCACCGTCCACGAGCCGGCCGATCTGGCCGGCGCCCGCAAGTGCGGTGACCGCTATGGCCGGTTGCTCGGCATGTCCGCGGATCGACTCGCTGACCTCCTGTTGGTCGCCACCGAGCTGGCGACCAACAGCCTCGACCATGCCGACAGCGCATGCCGATTGGCGTTTTGGTACGAGGCCGGGCACGTGGTCTGCGAGGCGCGAGATATGGGCTCTTGGACAGATCCGCTCGCGGGCCGGCGACCACCCGCCGGGAAGGGGTTAGGCTCGTATGGGCTTTTCGTGGTCAACGCAACCGTCGATTTATTGCGCACTCACACGACTTCGGTTGGCACGACCATTCATGCTTACCTGCGGCTTGCCGACTCAGGCGAAATCGGAGCCGTCTAACCTGGTCGCGATGGCTAACAAATCAAGACCGTTCCTCGCAGGAATTGCAACCGTTGCGGCGATTGCGTTGCTGTCCGGAGGGTGCGCGTCGTCTGACAGCGTCCAGCCGCGCAAGCGGGTATCGGCCCCGGATTTCGCCGCGGCGCTGCGAGGGCGGGTCAGCACCGACGCGATGATGGCGCACTTGACGAAGCTGCAGGACATCGCCAACGCCAACGGCAACACCCGGGCGGTCGGTACTCCTGGCTATGAGGCCAGCGTCGACTACGTGGCGGGCAAGCTGCGGGACAAAGGTTTTGACGTGCAGACCGTGCAGTTCGAAGCCCGTGTGTTCCACTCGGAAACGGGGTCGCTGACCGTCGGCGACAGAACGGTCGAAGCAAGGGCCTTGGAATACAGCCTTGCCACCCCACCCATCGGGGTGACCGGTCCGCTGGTGACTGCGCCGGATGACAGCCCGGCCTGCAATGCCGCCGACTACGGCAGCCTGCCGGTCAACGGAGCGGTGGTACTGGTGGATCGCGGCACCTGCCCGTTCGCCCAGAAGGAGGCCGCCGCCGTGCAGCGCGGCGCCGTGGCGATGGTCATCGTCGACAACGTCGTCGAGGAGCAAATGGGCGGCACTCTGGGTGAGAAGACCGACGTCAAGATCCCGGTGGTCAGCGTGACAAAGCCCGACGGTGCGGCGCTGCGTCATACCTCAGAGCCCGCCACGGTAAAACTCTCCGCGGAAACCAAGACCATCCAAGCCCGCAACGTCATCGCGCAGACCAAGACCGGCTTGACCAGCGACGTGGTGATGGCCGGTGCGCACCTCGACAGCGTTCCCGAGGGTCCGGGCATCAACGACAATGGGTCGGGGGTAGCCGCGATCCTGGAGACCGCACTGCAGCTGGGCAGCTCACCGGACGTTCGCAACGCAGTGCGCTTCGGCTTCTGGGGCGCAGAGGAACTTGGGCTGATCGGGTCGCGAAAGTACGTCCAGTCCTTAGATGTCAACGCGCTCAAGGACATTGCGTTGTATTTGAACTTCGACATGCTTGGGTCGCCCAATCCGGGCTACTTCACCTACGACGGGGACCAGTCGTTGCCGCTGGACAAGCGGGGCAATCCGGTGGTGCCTGAGGGCTCGGCCGGAATCGAACGTTCGCTGGCCGCGTACGTGAATTCGGCCGGCAAGACGCCGCGGGACACCTCGTTCGACGGCCGGTCCGACTACGACGGCTTCACGTTGGCGGGCATTCCGTCGGGCGGTTTGTTCTCCGGCGCCGAAGTCAAGAAATCCGCGGAGGAGGCCAAGCTGTGGGGCGGGACCGCGGATCAACCGTTCGACCCCAACTACCACAAGAACAGCGACACCTTGGACCATATCGACCGTGCCGCGCTCGGTATCCTCGGCGGCGGCGTGGCCTATGCGACCGGTCTGTACGCCCAGGATGTCACCGGCCGTAACGGTGTTCCGGTTCGCGAAGACCGCACGCGCAACGAGCTGGCCAAGTAATCGACGCGCCGCGGGCGGGTCACAGGCCGGGCAGGCAGATGGGGGCTCCGTAGCACGGGGGCGGGCCATGAGGCGGGGGAGTAGCTCCATCCCAGACAAACTGGCCGACATTGCCCATGCCGCCGACGGGAACCCAGAACCAGGTGTGGCAGATATTCGTGTCCCAATGGACGTCGTCCATCGGCAAGGGCTGTCCCGGGCACCATTGGTGGGGTACCGAGAAATTGTCTCCGGGCTGGGCCGAAGCGGTATCTGCGGTCAGCACCAAACCGGCCACCGCGACGCCGCCCGACAGTAACGCCGCGGCCACGATCCGTATCGGGGTGTGGGTGATGTTCATGGACAGAACGGTAGTCAGCGGCTCTGAATGAATCTTTAACGGCTTGTGCGGCATTTTGGTCGGCTAATCGCCGGTGCGCTCGAACTTGTCTTCGAAATCGCCGCCAGCGCAAGCACTTTCGGTCGTGACATTCTGCCCGGTCCCGGTGATTACCGGAATCGGTTCCTGCAGCGGGTCAGGAAGCGGGTATTCCGCAGTGAGTTTGATATGCGCCGTCCCACCAAGATTGCACGGTACGGTGCCCTCATCCTCACGGGTCCACTTTCCACCGCCGAAGATCAGTGGCACAACACCGTCGGGTGCATGAAATAAGCTCATGCACCGATCGCCGGTGCGAAGACACTCGGTACGGACAGTCAGATCGTCTTGTCCTGGCGCGGAATTGCCATTCGAATAGGTGATCGTTTCGTGGTAGCGGCCGTGAAGCGCTGAGGCCGGAGATGCTGCCCGGGGCGGCAAGGAGGCCGGGTCGGGAACCTTGGCGACGTCGGGATCGCCAGTGCGGGTGAAGGTTACACTCCGTTTTCCTGCGCTGCAGCTGGTCGTGGTGGACCTGGTAGTTTCGCCTGACAGAGTGCCGTCGGGCCGTGGCTGCAGGGTGAACACCACCCAGACTTCGGCCGGAGCGTTATTACATTGCGTTGAGCCGAGGCCCACGGCAATCCAACTACCGCCCACGTCATCGAAGACCAAATTCGACACCAGCACGATTCCGCTGCCACCCAGGTACGACGCCGTCGCCACACAACCGCCCGCGCCGCACGTCGAGCGCACGCCCCAGTTGGCAGTCATCGCCGGCGCACCGGCGACCGGTTTGCCTTGGAGATCGGTGCCCGGGCCGTAGTCGGCCCGGTAGGTGCCGGTGAACGAGTGGGCATTGGCCGTCGTGGTAGCCGACGGGGTGCTGTCAGTCGAGCTCGCGACACTTGGCTGGCTGCGGTGTCCGAAGAGCTTGACGCCGGCGAAGATGCCGCCGGCGATGACCAGCAACGGGATGACCACAAGCGCCGCAAGCCACGCCTTGGATCGCGAAACCCGCCGTACGCCGGGCCCGATCGCGGAGGCTGCCGCGACGTGGCGTTGCTGGATCGGCGGTGGGGTGTGGAAGTGGGCCGGCCGCGGGCCGAGCTGGTGCTGCAATGCTGTAGCGAATTCTCGGCAGCTGGAAAACCGGTCGGCAGGCGCTTTGGCCATCGCCTTGGCTAGCACCGGATCCAGCCCAGCCAAGTCCGGGCGGCGTTGCCCCAGCGACGGCGGGGGGGCCATGCAATGTTTGGTGATGACCACCGCGGGATTGGAGTCGACATAGGGTGGCGTGCCGGTCAATAGGTGAAATGCGGTGCAAGCCAAGGCGTACTGGTCGGCACGCCCGTCGAGCGGCTCACCCTTCAATTGCTCGGGCGCCGCATAAGACACCGTGCCCACTGCCATGTTGGTCTGGGTCAGTCCCGATATGTCATCGATGCGGCGAGCTATTCCGAAGTCGGCCAGGAAGATTCGTTGCGACCCTGAGTCCAGCAAGATGTTGGCCGGCTTGACATCGCGATGCAGCAGTCCCCGCTGGTGCGCATAATCCAACGCAGAGCCGACCCCCGTGATGATCGCCAACGCATCAACGAGGGGCATTCCGCTTGCGTAGTGCTCGCGCACAAGCCCGCCCGCATCGGTGCCGGCCACATAATCCATGGAAATCCAGAACTGCTCTTCGTATTCGCCGCGGTCATGGATACCCAAGATGTTGGGATGCGACAAGCTGGCCGCCAAATCCGCCTCACGCAGAAACCGCTCCCGATATTGGGTGTCGGCGGTCAACTCCGCCGACAACACCTTCAGCGCGTCTTGGCGCGGTAACCGCGGATGGGCCGCCAAATACACCGTGCCCATGGCGCCGGCGCCCAGCACCCGCAGGATCGTAAATCCCGCGAACAGTTCGCCCACCGACACCGGCATGGGCCAAATCCTAAGCCCGCCCTTTCAGCGGCATGATCAATTCAAACCGATGGCGGCCAGCTATGCTGCTGTTGTTTAGCTGACTTACTCATTGGGTGCAGGAAACGGCATGATCAGCCTGGGGTTGGGGGCGCGACGCGTCTTTGCGGGTGCTATTGCCGTGGTGGTGGGTCGATGACGAAGGCTTCGAAGGCTCCGCTAAGCACTGCACGTGAAGAGGCGACGGACGGCGGTGCAGTTCAAGGGGTCCAATTCGGTGTGCTGGGCCCGTTGCAGATGACCGTCGGCGGCGCGTTGGTGCCGTTGGGCACGCCGAAACAACGCGCCGTGCTCGCACTGTTGGTGGTCAACGCCAATCGACCGGTGGACATTGACACGCTGATCGGCGCCGCCTGGGATCAGCGGCCACCGCAAGGTGCGCGAGCCACCCTGCACGCCTACATCTCCAACTTGCGTCGCCTGATGAGTAGCGCGGGCATTGATCGGACACTGCTGGCCAGCGCACCGCCGGGGTATCGGCTAACGATCGGTAAGAACCAGTACGACCTCGGGCGTTTTCGCACCGACAAGGACGCCGGCGTGCATGCCGCGGCCGCTGCGGAGTTCGAGCAGGCCAGCCGGCACATGGCAGACGCACTGGCCCAGTGGCGCGGACCGTTCTTGGAGGACCTGCGCGACTTCCAGTTCGTTGAGACACTTGCCACGGCCCTCGACGAGGAAAAAGTTCTCGCCCACACCGCACATGTTGAGGCTGAAATCGCCTGTGGCCGACCACAAGCCGTGATTATGGAGCTGGAGGGGCTGATCGCCGAGCATGCCTACCGCGAACCGCTGTGGGCGCAGCTGATTACGGCCTACTATTTGGCAGGCCGCCAATCGGATGCTCTCGACGCCTACCTGCGGCTCAAAGGCACTCTGGCCGAAGACTTAGGCATTGACCCCGGCCCCCAGCTCCGTCAGCTCTATGAGCAAATCCTGCGCCAGGAACCCGTCGATGTGCGCAAGGCTGCTCAGGCCCACGCCGAAGACACCCTGGTGTCTTCTGTCGCGGTCCAAAGCGGACCGGTCACAATTCGCCGTCCCGTCGCCGCGGCGTTGCGCGGTGCTGGTGGTCATCGGTATGCGTTGGCCGGTACGGCAACCCGGATCGGGCGCAGTTCCGATAACGACATCGTGCTGTCCGACGTGAAGGTCAGCCGTCACCACGCTGTCATCATCGACAGCGGCGCGACACTGGTGATCACCGATCTGGGATCAGCGAACGGGGTCCGGGTTGGCGGGCAACGGATCGACACCAGTGCTGAACTGTGCGAGGGCGACGTCATCCGCATCGGCGATCAGGAATTCACGCTCGAGATCACGCTCCACCAACGGGGCCAGGCTACTTAAGATCTGTTAAGCCGTTGGACGGACTCTGTTGACAGCCGGGAAGCCGGGACTGACAACCGAGAAGAGTTCACCATGACCAACATCAGCGGCAGCAACACACCCCAAGCAAATTCCTATCGGCCCGAACCTCCGCAGCTGCTGCCGACCACCATCGCGGACGGCAGCGCGCCGGGCGTCTACTACCGCATCGACGGAGAGTTGGTGCCGGTGCTGCACATCTGGTTGGACGGCAGCGTGCCAGTGTTTTTCGAGCACCACGTGGTGCTGTGGAAAGACCCGGCGCTGAACATCGGGATCAAAGGCAAGGGTGCGTTTAAGCGGATGATCGCCGGCATGCAGCTGCTGTTGACCGAGGCGCGCGGCCCGGGACAGGTTGCGTTTTCCCGCGATGGTACTGGCCACGTGTTCCCGCTGCATCTGCGCCCTGGCTCCGCCGTCGAGGTGCGTGAGCACCAATACCTCGCGGCGACAGGCAATCTGGAATACGGATTCAGCCGGCAAAAGGGCCTTAAGAACATGATGTTCGGCTCAACCGGTTTTTTCGTGGACCGATTCGCCGCGACACAGTCTGAGGGCGTGGTGTGGTTGCACGGCTACGGCAACGTGTTCGAAAAAGTTCTCGGACCCGGCGAGCAGATCGACGTGGAGCCCGGCAGCTGGATCTACCGCGACGAGAGCGTGCGCATGGAGCCACAGCTTTATGGACTACGCACGGGAATGTTCGGCGGCGGCGGAAATCTCATCTTCAACCGCTTTACCGGTCCGGGGCGTGTAGGCATCCAGTCGATGTACATGGACATGTCGACCGGCGCCGAGTGAGCGCTACCTGCCGAATTGTCCATTAAGGATCCAGTAAGCCTTATCCCGCAAAGTATTACGCATCGCGATCAGCGATGAAAAACATCAACGATGAAGAAAAGGAGCGTAGCGATGCAACGCGAAATCATGATCACGGCCAGTGCGGCGGCAATCCTCGGTGTGGCGTTGGCGGGCTGCTCTGGCAGCAAGTCGGTCAGCACACCCAATGCTGGGGTGGCTGCGGCCAGTTCGTCGAACACCAAGGTTGTTATCGATGGCCAGGATCAAAACGTGAAGGGTCAAGTGGCTTGTGCTCGCACCGGCGGCACCGTGAACATCGCCATCGGTGGGCCGGCCGCCGGCCCCGGCGGCGGCACGGGCATTGGTGCGGTGTTGACCGATGCCAATCCGCCCGGGGTGACATCTGTTGCGTTGGGCAATGTCAACGGCGTGGCGCTGGGGGTCGGTGGGACCACCGGCAGCGCCAAGGCCACCAAGGACGGCAACTCCTACAAGATCACCGGCACGGCCAGCGGCGCGGACCTGTCCAACCCAATGGGAGGACCGGTGACCAAGCCCTTCGAAATCGACGTCACCTGCCCATAACACGAAAGGAAAACCGGAAATGAAAATCCTGCCCGCCAACATCGAGGAACAGATCGACCGCGTCGATCGCAACCGCAGCCTGATCATCGGGATCGGCAGTGGAGTGCTCGCACTCTGGTGCCTCTACCGTGTGCTCTGGTCGTTTTACCTCATGATGACCTACGACTTCCTGTTCGGGTCGTTGTTGTTTGGGGTTGTGCTGTGGGGCGTGATTGGCACCGCCGCGGCGATCACGGCTGTCGGGTTCTTGACGCGCTATGCCAGGCGACCTTGAATTGTCGCCTAGCGGACCATTGCCGATCTCGTGCCGTCCGGCCCGAGATCGGCAATGTCTTTGCGGCATAACAAAAGCCAGCTGACGCAATGCTGATTACGTCTAATTGCAACACGCGGCAAAGCGTGCGGGGATCATATCGGGCATCTGATCCACCGTCGGTCAACCGATTTCAGAAACCTTAGGCATGAGTTCTTCTCCAAACCGCTGCACGAAGCCAGCGGGATCCGGGTTGCCCGGCACCGGGCCTATGCTGATCATCTCGATGCCCAGTTCGGCGTAGCGTTCAAGCGTCTTCAGATATCCGTCAATGTCAGTGAATGGATCGGCAAACAGACCAACGGTTTTGCGGATCTGGGCGACGTCGCGGCCCACCGCGTCGCAATGGCGCGTCAACACCTCGATCTTGTGCTCGAGTACGTCGGGCTCGGAATCGGTGCTGTTCCAGACGTCGGCGTACTGTGCGACCAGTCGCAGTGTCTTCTTCTCGCCGCCGCCGCCTATCAAGATCGGCGGCCGACGAATCGGCTGGGGGACGCAGATTGTCTCGGCCAGTTGATAGTGCTTGCCGTGGTAGGGCCCATTGTCGTCGCTCCACATCTGCAGACAGATCTGCAGAGTCTCTTCGAGCATCTCGAACCGCTCGCGCAACGGCGGATACGGGACACCGAGCGCGACATGCTCGCGCTCATACCAAGCAGCTCCGATCCCGAACGCCGTTCGGCCCTGCGACAGCACGTCGAGCGTGGTGAGCGTCTTGGCCAGCACCCCCGGGTGGCGGTAGGTGACTCCGGTGACCAACATCGCCAGGGTGATGCTGGTTGTCTGGCCCGCCAGAAAGCCCAGCGACGTGTAGCCCTCCAGGAACGGATCCTCTGCGCGCCCAACATTTTCCATCTGGAAGAAATGATCCGCCAGGGTGAACATCGTCGCCCCGGCTTCTTCGGCGGCCTTGGCGGTGGCGAGCAGTGCCGGCGTCAGATTCGCCGGATTGCCCGGCAGAAAGTCGATGAAGTGAATTCCCAATTCCATTTCCTGGCTCCCTTCGTTAATCGGTCAAGCGCTGGAGCAGGGTCAACGCGTCGAGGATGACGCGGCGTTCCCGCTCGGAGTAGCGCTCCTGCATGGCACGGGCCAGCCATTCCTCGCGGACCTGACGGTCGCTTTCCGCCCGGCGCCGGCCGGCAGCGGTCAATGAGATCACTTGGCGCCGACCGTCGTCGGGGTCGGGCGCGCGCCGGATCAGATCATGCCGGGCAAGCCCGCCCAGTATGGTTGCCATCGACTGCGGCCGCACCCGTTCGGCGGCCGCCAACACGCTGGCCGAGGATGCTCCTTCTTTCCAGAGCCGGGTAAGTACCGCGGTCTGCGACGGCGTCAGATCACTTCCGGTCGAGACTTCTCTCAACTGGCGCCGTAGCCGGCTGAACATCACTCGCAGGTCTCGGGCGGCTGCCCCGGCGGATTCGCTGGTCTCCTCCACCAGCGCCAGCCTAAACTAGACAGTTCAAACTGTCCAGTTTTGGCTGTCGATCGAGTTAAGTGCTGTCGCCCCGGAGTTCCCAGAACCGCGAGCTTTCTTCCGCGGGGGGCGGGGTGTGGACCCAGCGTGCAACCAGGCCGGTGAGGATCAGCCAACCGAGCACGGCAACCGAAATCGCCCAGATACGGCGCAGCAATAGCGCCGTACCGCATTGCGCGACCAGACCCTCGCCGTTGGCGTCGCCGGCCTGCGACAAGTCCGCGCTGAAGCCTCTGCCGCAGGCGATCTGCATCCCGTATTGGTCGTACTGGCTCAAATAGACCGGAAACCAGAGTGCCAGCAGCCCGATCACGACCAACAACGCGCCGACGATGCCGAGGGATAGCTGACGATTGCTCACAGACTTCCTTTCGTGCGTTATGTGAATGCGGATATACAGCGGTGTCGGCTCAAGTCATGCATATGTCCGAGAACAGCAGCACCGGTCATGACACGATCGAGCCGAGGAACGACACCACCAGGTCGACGCCGTGCATGCGCTGTAAATGCGCGGTATGTGTCATCGACCAAATGGTCCCTACCACCAGATACGGTGTGCCAAGAATGATTGCGAGGCCGATCAGCTCGGCGATCGTGAGCTGGTAACCAAGGACGCGGCGAACCCTCTCCAGCATGCGCAGCTACCTCTCACAATGGCCCGCAACCCCTTAGTCCAGCATCGATTATGTTAATGAAGATTCTGACTCTGCGGTAGGTTTTTTGGCCCCTGATCTGCACGCTAGGGTGAGGCGGTGACGACCGCGCCCATCGAGCCTGTGGCTGCCGTGCGCCGACGGCCCAAAGACCGAAAGGCGCAGATCGCCCGGGCCTCCGCCGAGTCATTCAGCGCGCTGGGCTACCACGCGGTCAGTATGGAAGCCATCGCGGCCAAGGTCGGGATTTCCGCACCCGCGCTCTACCGGCATTACGCGAGCAAGTACGACCTGTTCCGCGGCGCGGTCCTAGCACTGGGCCAGCAACTGGTCGACTGCACCGATTTCGCCGACGCGGAGCCCATGGCTGCCGACCCGGCTGCGACCTTGGACCGGCTGGTCGAGGCGCTCATCGACGTGACATTGGCCAATCGCGAGTCCGGCGGGCTGTATCGGTGGCAAGCCCGTTACTTGCACAGCGAAGACCAATCCACGCTGATGGATCAGTTGCGAGTGGTCAACCGACGAATCCAACGGCCGCTCATGGTGATTCGGCCGACCCTGACCTCGTCGCATCGGTGGATGCTGTCCTCCGGGCTGCTCAGCGTGATCGGCAGCATCGTCGACCATCGGGTTGCGCTACCGCCCGACGAAATCCATGCGCTGCTGGCGCAGGCTGCGTCCGCGCTGCTGCACGCCGAGCTCCCGAAGCCAGCGGATGCACTGAGCCGACCCGCGTCGTGGCGGATCTTCGAATCGGACACCGGGGTATACGAAGCGCTGCTGCAGGCGTCGATGGCGTTGTTCAACGCCAAGGGCTACCCCGAGACCAGCATGGCGGAGATCGCCTCGGCCGTTGGTATTCCGGTATCCGGGATCTACCGGTATTTCCCCGGCAAGTGCGACATCCTCTCGACCGGATTGCGCCGTGCGGCCGACCGGGTTTCCGGCCGCTTGTCGGCGATCCTGACCGGTCTCGCCGAACCGCGTCAAATGCTCACCCTATTGATCGAGGCTTACGTGGCAACGTCGTTCGCTAACCCGGACCTGGCGGCGATCTACTACACGGAGCGGGTCAATCTGACTCGGGTGGACCAGGAGTTGTTACGCAGCGTGCAGCGCTCGACGATCGACGCCTGGATGCGTCTGCTGGCATCAGCCCGCCCGACGCTGACGCCGACGCAGGCGCGGATTTTGGTTCATGCGGCGATGGCACTGGTTGTCGACGTGGGGCGGCTGGTGCACTATGGGCACCCGGCCGACAACTCCGCATACCCGCAGGCCTGCGTGCGAAAACTGATGGGGGCTACGCTGTTTGGGAGCGGCGAATAGCATTCCCGCCGAGATAGGCGACGTATCCGATCAACCCGACGATGGCCAGGCTGCGGGTCTGCCGACTGCTGAAGCCCAGCCCTAGCACCGTCTCGATGCTGCCGTTGGTGTAGATGTGCTGGCGGGTGCCGCGAGGGAACCCCGGCTTGACGACTGGCTCCCACAATTGCGGGCTGGTGAAGTGCGATACCCCTGCGCCGGCCAACGCCAAACCGGAGAAGCGGGCGAGACGGTTGCTTTTGCGAGACATCGTTTTTTCTCCGTCCTCCCCTAGCTGATTGCGTAGTCGCTCAGCGGGAAGCGCGAGCCGTCCCGCACGGCGTTGCGCACAGACGTCGGCCGTAGCAGGGTCGCCTCGCCGCTGTGGTTGAAGTAGTAGGACCGCGACGTGGCACAGTCACCGGCGTAGAACACCGAGCTGTCCAGGCTTTTGGTCATCCGGTCCAGGAAGCGTGCGTTGGCGTCTTCGGTGACCTCGAATGTGGTTGCGCCCCTGCGCTTCACCTCGCCCAGCAACCGGTCCATATGCCGCATCTGGTATTCCATGGTGTTGAAAAACGACAGTCCGGAGAAGGCGTACGGGCTGGCCAGGCTCAGATAGTTGGGGAAGTACGGAATCGACACGCCCTGGTAGGCCTGAAACCTGTTCTCCCGCCACCACTTTCCCAGATTTCTACCTTCGCGGCCGACCACCTCGATGGCGGGGAAGTTGGCGTCCCACAGATCGAATCCGGTGGCCAGCACCAGGGTGTCGATCATGGCCTTGTTCCCGTCGTTGGCGACAATGCCGTCGGGCTCGATCCGGTTGATGCCGCTGGTTTCCAGGTGCACATGCGGTTTGGTGAAGCTGCGGTAGTAGTCGTTCGACCAACTCGGCCGCTTGCAGCCGATGTCGTAGCTAGGTGTCAGCTTGGCACGTAGCTCCTTGTCGCGGACTTGCACGAACCGGTGCATCTTGCAAAGGTCCATCGCGCCGATGGACAGCCGGCGAAAGTAGCGGTAGTTCAGCACACCGGTGAAAGTCATGAACTCCAGCAGGTTGTCGGTCACCCAGCGCACCGCCCGCTGAGTGAGCGGGATTCGGGCAAACAGCCGCTGGAGGGCCGGAGCGATCCCGAAGTCTAGCTTTGGCGCCACCCAAATCGCGGTGCGTTGATAGACCGTCAAATCGGCGACTGTCTTTGCTAATTCGGGGATGAGCTGGATCGCGGTGGCCCCAGTGCCGATCAAGCCAACCCGACTGCCGGTGAAGTCGTGGTCGCCGTCCCAAGCGGTGGTGTGCACGACCTTGCCGTTGAAGCTGGTGATGCCGGGGATGTCCGGCGTGTGCGGTTGCGAAAGAAAGCCGGTGGCGGTGATCAGGAAGCGAGTGGTCAGCGTTTCGCCGTCGGCCAGCGCGACCTGCCACAACTGCGTGTCTTCGTCCCAGCGCGCGCTTTCCACAATCGTGTTGAACCGCATGTGCCTGCGCACGTCGTACTTGTCGGCGACATGGTTGGCATACCGCTTGAGCTCCGGGCCGGTGGCGAACAATCGCGACCAGTACGGGTTGGGCTCGAACCAGTAGGAATAGGTGGTCGACGGGATGTCGACGGCCAGACCCGGATAGCGGTTGACGTGCCAGGTTCCACCCAGGTCGGCCTCGCGGTCGAGGATGGTGATGTTGTCGAACCCGAGGCGCTTGAGCTGGATCGCCGCCCCGATGCCGCCGAAGCCGGCACCCACGACGACGACATCGAGATGCTCAGAACTCATGGGACGACAATATACGCGGTACCCCTGGTACCGGGAATCCGACCGTCGAGTTCATTCGATGCCGCTCAGCTGCTGCCGGTTTCGGGTTTGGCGCTCTTCGTTGCCTTCGGGCGAGCTGGCGGGACGGCCTCGTTGGCGGCGAGCAACTCCGCATTGTCGTCTTGCAGATCGAGGATGCGCGCGATGCCGGCGAGGTTGACACCGGCGTCGACCAACTCGCTGATGCGTTGCAATCGGGCCAGGTCGTCGGCACTGTAGCGGCGGGTACCGCCGTCGCTGCGGGATGGGGTCAACAAGCCGTGGCGCTCGTAGAGGCGCAACGACTGCACCGGGATGCCCGAGAGTTCGGCGACCACGGAAATGCCGTAGACGCCTTGGTTCGGGGTGGGCATGCCCGTCGTGTCCGGTCGATCGATCATGCGAAGGTCATCCTTGCCTGCGAGTACAAGAAACCTTTGTATCATACTTGCGACAATCTCTCGAACATGCTATATCAAATCTATGCCTGTAGCCACAGGTTATAGATGACATCCTGCAGAGGATTTTCAGAGTCGGAGGTGACTACGATGCTGATGCGTACCGATCCATTCCGCGATCTGGACCGCTTCACCCAGCAGGTGCTGGGTACTGCCGCCCGTCCGGCGGTGATGCCGATGGATGCGTGGCGTGAAGGCGACGCGTTCTTTGTCGAGTTCGACTTGCCGGGCATCGATCAGGATTCGCTGGACCTCGACATCGAACGCAATGTGGTGACTGTCCGTGCGGAGCGCCCCGGCGTCGATCCGAATCGCGAGATGCTGGCGACCGAGCGGCCGCGCGGAGTGTTCAGCAGGCAACTGGTGCTGGGCGAAAACCTCGACACCGACCGGATCGAAGCCTCATACCAAGAGGGGGTGCTGCGGCTACACATCCCGGTGGCCGAAAAGGCCAAGCCTCGCAAGATCACGATCGGCCGCGGCGACGGACAAACCGCCCTCAACGGCAACACCGCCACGCGTGAGGTGATCGACGCCTGAGCGCGCGGGTGGGCGGCAGCGCGAACCCGCTGCCGCCCACCGGCCCTCATCTTGAAAGTCAGGAGCAGTGATGACCGACATAGCCTTACCGCCGGGCTCCGGCGTCGATCCGGCAAGCGTGTTGACATCACTGGCTGACATCGTCCGACAAGGTTCGACACCGAAAGATATGTACCCCGCGATCTGCGTAGCGGCGACGTTGATGGTTCCCGGGTGTGACCGGGCCAGCCTGATGATTCGCGGGGATCGCGCGTACAGCACCGCCGCCGCCACCGACGCCTTCGCGCACAAGATCGACAAGCTCGAGCAACTGCTCGCCGACGGACCTTGCATCGATGCCATCGAGGAGGACACGGTCCAGCTCGAATCGGATCTGGCGGCGGGCAATCGCTGGCCGGCTTTGACCGAACGTGTGGTCGCCGAAACGCCAGTGCGCGGTGCAATGAGCATTCGGGTGTCGCTCGACCGGGGCGAAGTCGGTGCGGTCAACCTGTTTTCGGACACGTCCAATGTTTTTGACGACTCATCGGTCGAGCGTGCCAGGGTGTTGGCGGCATTCGCCTCGGTGGCCACCAGCTCGGCAGCGCACGGCGAAGAGGCGGCGGCGCTACGAAGGGCGCTCGCCAGCAACCGCACAATCGGCAAGGCCATCGGCATGCTGATGGTGCTTAACGAGATTTCCGCCGACGACGCCTTCGGCGTCCTCCGGCGAATTTCGCAAGACACCAACGCCAAGATCGCCGATGTCGCGGCCGACTTTATTCGGCGCCGCTCAGCGCAACAGCCTTAGTGCGGCATCGACTGTCAATGCCGAAACGTCAAGGGTCTTCGAGCCCAGGTCGTGTCGCGCGCCGGTGACTTCGACGATCTCGGTCGGTGCGGAAATCAACGCGGCGGCGGCGCGCACCTCGTCGAGGGTGCCGAATGGATCCGACGTGCCGTGGGTGAACACCGTCGGTACCGTGATGTCCGGCAGGTGCTCGGTGCGTGCCCGCTCCGGCTTGCCGGGCGGATGGACCGGATAGGAGAACAGCGTCAGCACGTCTACCGGCTGTGCACCGTCGGCGATCGCCATGGATGTCTGCCTGCCGCCGTAGGAATGGCCGCCGGCGATCAGCGGGCCATCGGCGAGGCCGCGGCACACGGCGATCGCCTCCACGATGCCGGCGCGGTCGGCCGCCGCCGAACCCGAGGGTGGTCCCTTGGGCCGTCGCCGGCGGTATGGCAGGTTGTAGCGGACCGCGAGCCAGCCGCGTCGGGCCCACTCGTCGCAAAGTCGTTGCAGCAGTGCCGATTCCCTGCTGCCGCCGGCGCCGTGCGTCAACACCACCACGCCCGTCGGCACACGTTCCGGTTGATGCGCGATCCCCCCAATCGTGTCGAGATTCACTGCAACCTGAACAGCGGGGACACCGGGCCGTGACCGTGCCCGAGCGGATAGGAGGCACGCAGACACTCGGTCACCCAATCCTTGGCGAACGCGACCGCGTCCGGCACGGTGTGGCCGTGGGCCAGGGCGCAGGCGGTCGCTGCCGCCAGCGTGTCGCCAGCGCCGTGGTCGTGGATGGTGTCCACTCGCGGCGAGGAGAACTCGTGAAAGTCGGTGCCGTCGAACAGCAGATCGGTGCTGCTGGCCGACCCCTGCAGGTGTCCGCCCTTCACCAGCGCCCACTTCGGCCCCAGGGCATGCAGCGCGCGGGCCGCGTCCGCCTGGGATGTCGAATCGACAACGTCGATGTCGACCAGAAGCCGTACTTCGTGCAGATTCGGCGTCACCAATGTGGCCAACGGAAACAGTTCGGCGCGAAGGGAATCCAGACCGCTGCGGTCGAGCAACGGATCACCGTGCATCGACGCGCAGACCGGATCGACCACCAGCGGCACGTCCGCGCCGTGATCGCGCCAACTCTCGGCGACCGCTGCGATGATCGACTTCGACGCCAGCATACCGGTTTTGGCGGCCTGCAGCCCGATGTCGTGGCATACCACCTCGATCTGGGCGGCGATGACATTGCCCGGGACTTTGTGAAAACCCCTGACGCCCACCGAGTTCTGCACGGTGACCGCGGTCACCGCGCACAGCGCATGCACCCCCAACAGCGTGCAGGTCCGGATGTCGGCCTGAATGCCGGCACCGCCGCCGGAGTCCGATCCGGCGATCGCCAGCACCCGCAGCGGCGTGCTGCCGAGCGGCGCCAGCGGAAGGTAGCTCACTGGGCGATCGGCAGATACACCCGATTGCCGTGCTCGGCGAACTCAACCGACTTCTCCGCCATACCTTGCTGCAAAGCCGCCTCGATGGCTTCCTCGCTGTCGAGTCCGTGCTCGGCGGCATAGTCGCGGACGTCCTGGGTAATTCGCATCGAGCAGAACTTTGGGCCGCACATCGAGCAGAAGTGTGCGGTCTTGGCCGGTTCCGCTGGCAGCGTCTCGTCGTGGTATTCCCGCGCGGTGTCGGGGTCCAGGGACAACGCGAACTGGTCGTGCCAGCGGAACTCGAACCGCGCCGTCGACAGCGCATCGTCACGCTCCTGCGCACGCGGGTGGCCCTTAGCCAAATCCGCTGCGTGCGCGGCGATCTTGTAGGCGATCACGCCGTCCTTGACGTCCTTGCGATCCGGCAGTCCGAGGTGCTCCTTGGGGGTTACATAGCACAGCATCGCGGTGCCGGCTTGGGCGATGATGGCCGCGCCTATCGCCGAGGTGATGTGGTCGTAGGCCGGAGCGATGTCGGTGGCCAGCGGCCCGAGGGTGTAGAACGGGGCCTCCTCGCACAGCTCCTCTTCCAGCCGGACGTTCTCGACGATCTTGTGCATCGGGATATGCCCCGGGCCCTCGATCATCACTTGCACACCATGGGCTTTCGCGATCTTGGTGAGCTCACCCAACGTGCGCAACTCGGCGAACTGGGCGGCGTCGTTGGCGTCGGCGATCGATCCGGGCCGCAGCCCGTCGCCCAGCGAGAAGGTCACGTCGTAGCGGGCGAAGATGTCGCAGAGCTCGGCAAAGTTGGTGTACAGGAACGACTCCTGATGATGCGCCAGGCACCACGCCGCCATGATGG
>NZ_JBATXN010000671.1:0-7958 GCF_049673265.1 Mycobacterium sp.
GTTTCCCGTCGATCGTGTCGCCCGGGATCTGCACGATCGGCACCCACCACGCCTCGCCCATGTTGGCCAGATCGGCGCCGTGAGCCATCACCATGCGTAACCCGTCACCGGTGTTGTTCGGCGGCGACACGGCGCCGTGCATCGGCCCGCGCAAAAAAGCCTTGACCAGAGCTGAATCCCATTCGAAGCCACCGGTGCCCACGATGACCCCGTGACGGGCATGCACGTTGAGCTGCTGGCCCGCGCGACTGAGCTGGACGCCGACGATCGCTCCGTCGTCGGCATAAAGCTCCTCGGCCCGGGCATCCGTCACAGGTGTCACGCCGAAGTCCAGCAATCCTTTGAGCAGCCCGGCAATCAGCGCCGTGCCGGCCACGCACAGATCTGTGGTGCTCTGGTCAACCGCGGCGTGCAGCCTCGCCCGGGTCTCGGCATCGAAACCGACGTTCGACCAATCGGCCGGGAACGAGGTGATCCGATCCCGCCACTCGCCGATCTGTGCGGGATCGAAAGGAGCGGCGGTCAGCGACCGTCCCCCGGTCGGCTGCCCGCCCGGCAACTCCGGCTTGTAATCCGGGAAACCATCAGCGATTTCAAAGCGCAAGCCACTGTGCGCTTCGACGAAGTCGAGCATCGCCGGCCCGGTTCGCACAAACGTCTCGACCAGCGCCTCATCCATCGAGCCGAACGACTGCGCCGCCAGATACTTCAACGCATCGTCGACCGTCAACTCTCCATCCGGTGAACGATTATGCGCGGGAATCCACACCACGCCACCCGAAACCGCCGTCGTACCACCGACAGTCGCGGCCTTCTCGTAGACCGCCACCGATGCGCCGTTAGCGGCCGCAGTCAATGCGGCGGTGAGTGCCGCACCGCCGCTGCCGAGTACGACGACGTCGACCTCGTGGTCCCACGACGGCATATGCTCATGTCCCTTCAGCTGAGTATCGCCGATAATTCCTTGGCTGCCTTGATGACTGCGTCCTTGCCACGCAGCACCACATCTTCGCGGTGCGAAATCAGGTTGATACACGTCGGCGGCGACGGCGGCGGACGGTCCACCGGGACAGCCAAACCGTAAGTGTTGGGCTCGATCTCGCCATGCGTGATCACCCACCCCTGCTTGCGGGCGCGGACGACGAGGTCGCGTTCCTCCGGGCGTGCGGGCATGCTCGCCAGCAGTGCAATGCCTGCGGCTCCCCGGTCCAGCGGATAGCGGCTGCCCTCATGAAAAGCCAGTTGATAAGCGACCTGGGTGGGGACGATCACCGCGATGGCCACCTGCTGATCGCCCTCGGCGACGAGCAACGACACCGTAGTGCCGAGATCGTCAGCCAGGGCGCGCAGAGTCGGCACACTCAGTTGGCGCACATTGCGGTCGAACGATGCACCGAGCACCGCCAGGCCCGCAGCCGGCCGGTAGCGCCCGTCCTCACCCTTGGCGACGAGGCGGAACTGAGCCAGCGTGGCGAGCAACCGATAGGCGATGGTCCGATGCACGCCGACACCGTCGGCGACCTGTTGCACGGTCAGCCCCGAGGGGGCGTCGGCCACCAACTGCAACGCATTGAGCCCGCGGGCCAGTGTTTGCGAACCGGGCACGGTGGCGGTCTGCGTGTCTGGCATGTCAGCGCACCGGGGCGGGCTCGGAGGCCCAGGCGACCTGCGCCTCCCTTGACAGACGACCGGCGGAGAGTGATGCTCTATACATAGTGCACATCAGTGTGCGATTTTAGCACACATTGTTGGCGATTAACGAGAACAAAATTTCCGTGCAGCGTAGAGAGGAAGCGGTGGCCGAGCACGAGAGCGTGTGGAGTGATCTGCAGGGCGTCCCGTTCGTGCAGGGTTACCTCGACGCCGGTGGCGTGCTAACGCGTTACCTGCAGGCGGGCGATCCGGCCAATCCGGTGCTCCTGCTTTTACACGGGTCGGGTGGTCATGCCGAGGCGTACGTGCGCAACTTGGAGGCGCATGCCGAGCATTTCTGGACGTGGTCGATCGACATGCTCGGGCACGGCTACACCGATAAGCCCGGTCATCCGCTTGAGGTCGGCCACTATGTCGAGCATTTGATGGCGTTTCTTGCTGCCATCGGCGCCGAGCGTGCCAGCCTGTCCGGCGAATCATTGGGCGGTTGGGTGGCCGCCCGGGCCGCCGTCGACCATCCCGACAAGGTCGACCGCCTGGTCCTCAACACCGCAGGCGGATCGCAGGCCGATCCCGAGGTGATGCAGCGGATCATCACGCTGTCCATGGCCGCCGCGGAGAACCCGACCTGGGAAACCGTGCAAGCGCGGATCAAGTGGTTGATGGCCGACAAGTCCAAGGACTACGACGATCTGGTCGCGAGCCGGCAGCGGGTCTACCGCCAGCCCGGCTTCGTCGCGGCGATGCGCGACATCATGGCGTTGCAGGATCCAGCGATCCGGGCACGTAACCTCTTGGGCCCGGACGAATATGGGTCAATCACCGTGCCCACCCTGGTGCTGTGGACAAGCGATGACCCGACCGCCGATGTCGCCGAGGGCCGCCGGATTGCGTCGATGATCCCCGGCGCGCGGTTTGAGGTGATGCCCGGCTGTGGCCACTGGCCGCAGTACGAGGATCCGAAGACCTTCAACCGTCTGCATCTCGACTTCCTGCTGGGACGCTGACTGTGGCCGACCACCAGGACGTAGATGTCGATGTCGTCGTGGTCGGCGCCGGCCCAGTCGGTTTGACCCTGGCCAATATCCTTGGCCTGCAAGGCGTGCGCACGCTGGTGGTCGACGAGCGCGAGACGCTGATCGATTATCCCCGCGGTGTCGGTCTTGACGACGAGTCGCTGCGCACCTTCCAGGCGATCGGCCTGGTCGAGCGCGTGCTGCCCCACACGGTGCCCAACCAGATACTGCGATTCGTTGACGCCAAACGCCGGGTGCTTGCCGAAATGGCGCCACCCGACGCGTGTTTCGGCTGGCCGAAACGCAACGGCTTCGTACAGCCGCTGGTCGATGCCGAATTGCTTGGCGGCTTAGACAGATTCGATCACGTCGACGTGTGGTGGAGCCGTCCGCTGGTGGCATGCGACGAAACCGAAGACGCCGTCACCGTTGAACTCGATGGCGAGGGGGGACCGAAGACCCTGCGGGCGCGATACGTGGTCGGCTGTGACGGCGGGCGGAGCACCACCCGGCGGCTGATGGGGGTGTCCTTCGACGGCACCACCTCACCGACCCGCTGGCTGGTCGTCGACATCGCCAACGATCCGCTCGGATATCCGAACAGCGAGGTCGGCGCCGATCCACAACGGCCCTATGCCTCGATCTCGATCGCACACGGAATTCGCCGCTTCGAGTTCATGATTCACGCCGACGAGACCGACGAGCAGGCCGAGGACCCGGCGTTTCTCGCCCGCATGCTGTCGTCGATGGTCCCTCACCCCGACCGAGTCGACGTGATCCGGCACCGGATCTACACCCATCACTCGCGGATCGCCGGGGCGTTTCGGCGGGGCCGTCTCCTGCTCGCCGGCGACGCCGCCCACCTGATGCCGGTCTGGCAGGGCCAGGGCTACAACAGCGGTATCCGAGACGCGGCGAACCTGGGTTGGAAGCTTGCCGCAGTGGTGGCCGGATACGCCGATGACGCGTTGCTCGACAGCTACGATGTGGAGCGCCGCAAGCATGCCCGGGCGATGATCGACCTGTCGACGATGGTCGGCCGCGTCATCTCGCCGACCAACCGGCGAGTCGCCGCGGTTCGTGACCTGGTGGTGCGATCCGCGTCAATTGTGCCCTCGCTCAAGCGATATGTACTCGAGATGCGGTTCAAACCGATGCCACGCTACGAGCAGGGGGCCGTTGTGCACTCAGTGCATGCTGAGCCGCGCCGTAGCGATTCACCGGTCGGCACCTTATTCGTGCAACCCCGGGTGGACACCCGCGAACAGCGGAACGTTCTGCTTGACGACGTGCTGGGCAACGGTTTCGCCGTCCTGTGCTGGAATAACAACCCGCGCGAAATACTTGGTGGCACAGCGTTTGCGAACTGGAAGGCGCTAGGTGCAAAGTTCGTGGCGGCACGGCCGCTAAGCCAGCTGCACTGGACCGGGCACGACGACGCTGACGTTGTGGTAGTGGGCGACCGCTGCGGCGATCTCAAAGCCTGGTTCGACAACCACCAAGAGTCCGTCCTGTTCCTGCGCCCTGACCGTTGCGTCGCGGGCGCCTGCATCGCTCAACTCGCACCGGAGTTGAGCGCCTCGCTCTTCGACGTCCTCACCTTGACACCGGGAGGCGGTGATGTTCAAAGTGCCCATAGCTCTGTGCTGTATGTCCCACAGCCCGCTGCTGAATCTCCCAGGGCCGTCGCAGGACCTCCTTGATGACATCGACACCGCACTTGCGCAGGCACGCAGATTCGTCGAAAGCTTCGACCCGAATCTGGTCGTCATCTTCGCCCCCGACCACTACAACGGCTTCTTCTACAAGCTGATGCCACCGTTCTGCATCGGCACGCGCGCACAGGGCGTCGGCGACTACGGCACTCACAAAGGGCCGCTTGACGTTCCCGAAGCCACCGCGGTCGCTTGCGCCAAAGCAGTGCTGTCGGCGGGCGTCGACGTCGCCATCTCGGCGAACATGGACGTCGACCACGGCACCGTGCAGCCGTTGGAGAAGTTGTTCGGTCGCGCAACGGCGCGCCCGGTGATACCGATCTTCATCAACTCGGTCGCCACCCCGCTCGGGCCACTGCATCGTTGCCGGACGCTCGGCACCGCAGTGGGCAGTTACCTGGCCACCCTGAGCAAGCGCGTCCTGGTGCTGGGATCCGGTGGGCTGTCTCATGATCCGCCTGTCCCGACGCTGGCAACGGCGACCCCGGAGGCCGTGGAACGGATCGTGCACGGCCGGCCGATGACCGCCGAACAGCGGCTCGCACGGCAGACGGCGGTTAGCGACGCGGCCAAGAACTTCGCGGCCGGGGACAGCGAACTGCAACCCCTGAACCCGGCATGGGATCAACAATTCCTCGACATTCTCGACAGCGGACACCTCGACGAGCTGGACAAGTGGTCGAACTCGTTCATCGCTCAGCGGGGCGGCAACTCCGCACACGAGATCCGCACCTGGGTAGCGGCTTTCGCTGCGCTGGCAGCCGCCGGTCCGTACCAGACCAACGTCCGCTACTACCGGCCCGCGCCCGAGTTGATTGCCGGCTTCGCGGTCAGGACGGCGGTGCTGACATGACCCACGAAGTCGACGTGCTGGTGATCGGTTCGGGCGGCGGCGGCATGACCGCTGCGCTGGCCGCGCAGGCTGCTGGCCTGGACATCTTGGTCGTCGAAAAGTCCAGTCACTTCGGCGGTTCCACCGCGCTCTCGGGTGGCGGCATCTGGGTACCCGGAGCGCCAGCCCAGCGCCGGGCAGGTTACACGCCGCCGCGAGACGGCGTCGTCGACTACCTGCGCCGGGTCACCGATGGATTGGTCAGCGACGCGCGGATCCAGCAGTACGTCGACTCGGCGCCACAGATGATGGAGTTCCTCGAGCAGCTCAGCCCATGGTTCGAGTTCGTGTGGAAGCCCGGCTACGCCGACTACTACCCGGCATTGCCGGGCGGCTCCGAACTCGGCAGCACGATCAACGTCCCCCCGATCGATTTGCGCATGCTCGCAGACGAAGAACAACACCTGCTTGCGCCATTGGCGTTAGCTCCTCGGGGAATCTGGCTGGGCCCCAAGGAGCTTCGGTCGTTCTACCAAGTTCGCCAATCATGGGCGGGCAAAGCGGTCCTGCTGAAGCTGGTGTGGCGGATGGTCAGGGCGCGAGCCTTCGGGGACCGGATCGCGGCGATCGGCCAGTCGCTGGCAGCGCGGCTACGGCTGGCGATGAAGGACCGCGGTATCCCGCTATGGCTGGACTCGCCGATGACGGAACTGCTGACCGACGACGACGGTTCGGTGACCGGCGCCGTCGTGGTGAAAGACGGCACACCACTGCGGATCTGCGCCCGCCGCGGCGTCATCCTCGCGACGGGCGGATTCGATCACGACCTGGCGTGGCGCAAACAACACCAGCCGGTCGTGGAACAAGACTGGAGTTTCGGCAACCCCGCCGCCACCGGCGACGGCATCCGCGCCGGCCAGCAGGTCGGTGCGGCCACCGACCTGCTCGACGAGGCCTGGTGGTTCCCGGCCATCCAATGGCCCGATGGCCGAATGCAGTTCATGCTCAACGAGCGAATGATGCCATCGCAGTTCATCGTCAACGGCGACGGCAAGCGATTCATCAACGAGGCGGCTCCCTACATGGACTTCGGCCACGCGATGATCGACGGGCAGAAATCCGGCGTCACCCATATTCCATGCTGGCTCATCACCGATCGTCGGTCCTTCAACCGCTATGTCGTCGCCGGACATCTTCCGCTGCCGAAGATCCCGGGCGCCCCGGTGCCGACAGGGCGAAAACTCCCGGCCGCCTGGCTGGAGTCGGGCGTGGTCAAAGCGGCGAACAGCTGGGATGAACTCGCCGCCAAGATCGGGGTGCCGGCCGCCCAACTCCGGGACACCGCCGCACGTTTCAACGAACTGGCCCGAAGCGGCCACGACGACGACTTCAACAGAGGTGACAGCGTTTACGACAACTACTACGGAGACCCCACCCTGCCCAACCCCAATCTGCATCCGCTTGGCAAACCGCCCTACTACGCCTTTCAGGTCGTGCTCGGCGACCTCGGCACATCGGGTGGTCTGCGCACCGATGAATACGCCCGGGTGCTGCGCACCGATGGCGCCGTCATCACCGGCCTCTACGCCGTCGGCAACGCTAGCGCACCAGTGATGGGACGCAGCTACGCCGGCGCGGGCGCGACCATCGGGCCGGCGATGACCTTCGGCTACGTCGCGGCCAAGCACCTAGCCCACCAGGTCAGTACAAGCTCTGATCACTCAATTGTTCCGGGAGGCACCAGTTGAAAATCTCATTGTTTTACGAATTCGCGCTACCCCGCCCCTGGCAGCCCGACGACGAACACGTCCTGCTGAAGGACTGTCTCGACGAGGTCGAGGCCGCCGACAAGGCCGGCTTCTCCACGGTCTGGCTGACCGAGCACCACTTCCTGGAGGAGTACTGCCATTCCACCGCGCCCGAGATGTTTTTGGCAGCGGCCAGCCAGCGGACCAAGAACATTCGGCTCGGGTTCGGCATCATGCACCTCCCGCCGGCCGTCAACCATCCGGCCCGGGTCGCTGAACGCATCGCCACCCTCGACCTGATCTCCGATGGGCGCGTCGAGTTCGGCACCGGAGAATCCTCCTCGATCGGCGAGTTGGGCGGTTTCAACATTGACCCCGCCGACAAGCGCGCGCAGTGGGAAGAGGCGCTGGAGGTGGCGATCCGCTGCATGATCGAGGAACCCTTCACCGGCTTCAAGGGTGAGCACATCGAGATGCCGGCGCGCAACGTCATCCCTAAGCCGTTGCAAAAGCCGCATCCGCCGGTGTGGGTGGCCTGCACCAGGCCGGCGTCGGTCCAGATGGCAGCCCAGAAATGCATCGGCGCACTGAGTTTCGCCTACACCGGCCCGGGGCCGCTGACCGAGCGGGTGAACGGCTACTACAAGGAACTCGAGGAAAGCGGCGTGCCGATCACCCCGCAGATCAATCCGAACATCCTTGCCATCGGCGGTGATTTGTCGATGATGGTCGCCAAGACCGACGAGCAAGCGGTCGAGCGTCTGGGGATGGGCGGCGGATTTTTCTCGTTCGGGATCATGCACTACTACATGACCGGTATCCACACGCCTGGACGGACCGGAGTGTGGAAGCGCTATCTCGAAGAATGTGAGAAGGACCCGACGCTGGCCTACGGCCCCGGTCGCGGCGCGATCGGCTCGCCGGCCACCGTTCGAGAGTTCCTGCGCGGCTACGAAGACAGCGGCGTCGACGAGATCATCCTGCTGCTCAACCC
>NZ_JBATXN010000672.1:0-1683 GCF_049673265.1 Mycobacterium sp.
GCAGCAGATAGCTCACCCAACCCGGTCCCAGGCGCAGCCGCCCATGCACCCGCTCAACCGTCCGCTGGTCGCCGGCGAGCAGCGCCAACCTCAGGTCTGGGCCGTATGCCTTGGATGCCGACCGCACGAACGCCCAGTGTCGTGTCGTACCGGCCAAGGTGTGCAGTCCCACGCCGGCGATACCCGCGCAGTGGTCGTCTTCGATGAGCAGAACGTCGGCATGGTTGGCCAGCAGCTGACGCAGCTCGGCCGCACGCGCAGCGGAAACGGCGGCGCCGGTGGGGTTCTGGGCTCGGGTGGTCACCACGACGGCCCGAACGCCGCGGCGCAGCGCCCGCGACACATCGTCGGTCAGCGGCCCGTCGTCGTCAACTCTGATTGGCTCGACCGGAAAGCCAAGCGCAGCAAGCAAATCCAGCAGATTCGCCCACCCGGGATCCTCGACAGCCACCCGGTCGCCAGGCCGTAGGTGCGCAGTGAGGACGCGTTCGATGCCGTCGAGAGCTCCGCCGACGACGGCGAGGTGGTCGGCTGGGACGCCGTCGGCGGTCAGCCACGCCTGGGCGGCCGAGGCGAGCCCGGCCGAGACGGCCGGTTCTCCATACAGCAGCGGGGCTCGAGAGCCGGCACGCGCTGCGGCGATAGGCAGCAGCGCCGGATCCGGATTGCCAGTGGAAAGGTCTCGCACGCCCTGCGGGACGGCGATTCCACGCAGCGAGCGTGGCGTTGTTGCCGGCCGGTCTCGCACCCGGGTGCCGCGTCGGCCCGCGGTCTCGACCGCACCGCGTTCGCGCAGCAGCCGGTAAGCAGCGGCAACCGTATTGGCGTTGACACCGAGTTGCCTGGCCAGCTCTCTGATCGGGGGCAACTCGGCGCCGGGCGCCAACGCGCCGGCCGAGATGGCCTGCTCGACGTCGGTGGCAATGGCCTCGGCGCCCGCACCACTGATGGGGTATTGTCCTAGCACAGCAGTCATTATGTACTAGTACAAACTCGGAGGCAACCGTTGACCACGGCGCAGGCGTACCCGCCCACTCCACGCACCGTGCCCACCCGGTATCGCGAGCGCGCCCGCTACGACCGGGTGACCGTGCACGGCATCCTCGATGAGGCGCTGATCTGTCATGTCGGCTACGTCAATGCTGGTCGACCGATCGTGTTGCCCACCACCCACGCCCGGCTGGGCGAAACCTTGTACCTGCACGGATCCACCGGCAGCGCCCCGATGCTCGCCGCCGCCGGGTCCGCCGAGGGCCTGCCCGTCTGCGTCACCGTCACCCTGGTCGACGGCCTGGTGCTGGCCCGCGCCGCGCTGCACCATTCGCTGGAATACCGGTCGGTGGTCGTGGTGGGCAGCGCACGGCTGGTCCAAGACCGGCCCGAGAAGTTGCGTGCGCTGGCGGCCCTGCTCGATCACGTCGCGTCCGGCAGGTCCGCCGACAGCAGACCCCCGAACGCCCGCGAACTCGCGGCCACCGCCGTGCTTGCGCTCGATCTCGTCGAGGTGTCCGCCAAGGTGCGCGATGGGGGACCGGTCGACGACGAGCAGGACACGGCGCTGCCGCACTGGGCCGGGGTGGTACCGCTGACGCTGACGGCTGGCACACCGCTGCCCGCCGACGACCTGGACCCGGCTGTGCCGCTGCCGGATTATCTCGCGCCGTATCGTCGATGAATGGCCGA
>NZ_JBATXN010000673.1:0-5017 GCF_049673265.1 Mycobacterium sp.
GATGTAGAGGGCATAGGTGGGAATGCGGTCGCTAACCCGGCGCGGGTCGCCGTCGAGCAGGTTGGCCGCGACGATTTCGAAGTCGTTGTAGGAGGTGTGGGTGAAGGCCCCCTTGCCGTTACAGTCGCCCATTGCCCAAATGTGGTCGACGCTGGTTTTCAGTTGATCGTCTACCGTGATGTATCCCCGGCCATCGGTGTGGACGCCTGCCCGCTCGAGACCGAGGTCGTCGGTGTTGGGCTGTCGACCGACCGCCAGCAACAGATGACTACCGGCTATCGATGCGCCCCCGGACTGAGGTGTCAATTCAAAACCATTGTCCTGCTTGGCTATCCGAATATCAGCAGCATCAACGACGATATCGATGCCCTCGTTTTGCAGAATCGCCTTGATGGTGTCCGAGACATCTTCGTCTTCACGCGATGCCAGCCGCGGCCCTTTCTCGACGACGGTCACCCGCGCGCCGAAGCGGCGATACATCTGGGCGAACTCGAGCGCGATGTAGCTACCGCCGACAATGACCAAATGGTCGGGCACGCTATCGAGTTCGAGAATCGACACATTGGTGAGGAAGTCGACATCGCTGAGCCCGGGGATGCCGGGCACCACCGCACGGCCACCAACGTTGAGGAAGATTTGCTCGGCTTTTAGAACTTCGTCGCCGACACGCAGGGTGTGCGAGTCCTCAAAACGGGCATGACCGCGAATGACGGTGCAGCCGTCCATTCCGTTGAGCCAGTCTTCGACACCCTTGCGGTCGCCCAGCATGATGTCGTCTTTGCGCGCCTTGACTTTCGCCATGTCGACACTGACCACTCCGGTGCCGATGCCGAAATCGCCGCCGCGCCGGGCTAGATGGGCAGCGTGCGCGCTGGCCACCAATGTCTTGGTTGGTATGCAGCCGGTGTTGACGCAGGTGCCGCCGATCAGCTTGCGTTCCACGACGGCGACGGTGTGGCCCGCCGCGGTCAGCCGGCCCGCCAGCGGGGGGCCGGCCTGGCCGGCGCCCACGACGATCGCGTCGAAACGCGTTGTCACAGAGCAGCTGTTGCTGCGGCGATCGCGAACCCACCTAACACTGCGATCGCATCTTCGAGCAGCGCGATTGGCAGGTCGTGGCCGTGGGAGGCGACCAGGCGAGAGCGTGCCTGGTAACCGCCCAGGGTGCCCAGGACCGCGCCGATGATGCCGGCGCCCAGGCTGCCCCACTTATACCCCCATGCCGTGCCGAGAACCGCGCCGGCGAACGCGCCCAGGGCGATGCGGGTGGCGAAAGATGGTGGCGAGGTGCGCGCGGGTGTTTTGGGAAGTTTGTCGGCAACGAGTTCACCGATCGCCAAAACGGTAAGGACAATGACCGTAATGATGTTGGCCACCCAGGCCGCCCAGGTGTGACTCATGTTGATCCAGCTGAGAAATGCGGCCCAGGCGACGACAGCCGGAGCGGTCAAAGACCGTAGGCCGGCGACCACACCGATCAGCAAAGCCATGAGTAGGACAAGTAGATGGTGTGCCACGGCGACCTCCTGGATTCTCGGCGCGATCCGTTGCCCGTAGCGGGACGCTAACACAGCAACGCCGACGGCACCGGATCTAGATCAGAAGCGACAGAACCTGATGTCTGAAGCCAGGATCGCCTTCGCCCCGATGGCGGCCAGCTCGTCCATGATCGCATTGACATCGCGACGCGGCACCAGCGCCCGGACCGCCACCCATTCGGGATCTGCGAGCGGCGCGATCGTCGGCGACTCCAATCCCGGTGTGATTGAGGTGGCTTCGTCGAGCACCGAACGCGGGCAGTCATAGTCGAGCATCAAATACTGTTGACCAAACACCACCCCCTGGACCCGCGCGACGAGCTGTTCCCGAGCTGACGCCTCGGGCCCGCCGTCGGAGGCGGCACCGTCGACCTGCTCGATCAGCACCGCCTCTGAATCGCACAGTGTTTCACCGAATGCCACCAGGTTGTGCAGGTTCAGCGTGCGACCAGAGCCGACCACGTCGGCGATCGCGTCGGCCACCCCCAGCTGCACGGAGATCTCCACGGCACCGTCCAGCCGGATCACGGTTGCGTCAATCCCGCGGCCCGCCAGGTCTTCTCGGACCAGGTTCGGGTATGCGGTGGCGATTCGCCGGCCGGCCAGGTCCTCGATGGTCCAGTCGCGGTCGGCCGGCGCTGCGTAACGAAACGACGACGACCCGAATCCCAGCGCCAGCCGTTCGTGCACCGGCGCGCCCGACTCGCGCGCCAGGTCCCGTCCGGTGATCCCGAAGTCGAGCTCCCCCGAGCCGACATAGATTGCAATGTCTTTGGGCCGCAGGAAGAAGAACTCGACGTGGTTGTGTGGGTCGATGACTGTCAAGTCTTTGGGATCGGTACGACGACGGTAACCGGCCTCAGCGAGAATCTCGACGGCCGGCTCGCTCAGCGCCCCTTTGTTGGGAACGGCGACCCGTAGTCTCGTTGAGCCGTTCCGATGCTGGGCTACCATCACAGCTTCCGGTAGACGTCGTCGAGGGTGAGCCCGCGGGCGATCATCAGCACCTGGGTCCAATACAGCAACTGACTGATCTCCTCGGCGAGTGCGTCATCGGGTTCGTGCTCGGCGGCCAACCACACTTCACCGGCCTCCTCCAAGACCTTCTTGCCCACCGCATGTACCCCGGCATCCAGCGCGGCCACGGTGCCGCTGCCGGTCGGGCGGGTGCGGGCGCGCTCGCCGAGTTCGGCAAACAGATCCTCAAAGGTCTTCACGGGCAGCGATTGTTTCATGGGCGCCTAACCAAAGTCACGGCGGTTTCAGGTCGCGGACACTTCGTCGGGCATGTCTTCAAGCGAAACGCCGTTGGTTTCGCGCACCCACCTCCACACGAAAAAGAACGACAGCACCGCACACGTCGTATAGAAGACGTAGGCGAGACCGAGCGCGTGACGCAGGGCCGGGAAGCTCACCGCGATGGTCCAGTTGGCCATCCACTGCACGCCCGAGGCCAGGCCCAGCGCTGCCGACCGGATCCGGTTGGGGAACATCTCGCCCAGCAGCACCCACAACACCGGACCCCAGGACACGGCGAACGAGACCACGAATAAGTCGGCCGCCACTAGCGCGACGATCCCGGAAGCCCCGTCGAGTTGTGGCTGACCGTTACGGACCGACGCGCCGGCGAAAACGACCGTCATCGTGATCAGCATCAGCGACATGCCCGCCGAACCCGCCAGCAGCAGCGGCCTGCGACCGAGCCGGTCGATCAGCGCGATCGCCACCAAGGTGATCAGCACGTTGACCCCGGTAGTCACCAGACCGATGGTGAACGACGATTTTTCGCCGAATCCCGCTGCTTCCCAGAGCAAATCGGAGTAGTTGAAGATCACGTTGATGCCGACGAACTGCTGAAAGACGGCCAGCCCCAGACCGACCCAGACGATGCCGTACAGCCCGCCGGTCGGTTTGCGCAGATCGCGCCACGACTGCGGCTTCTCTTGCTCGAGGGTGTCGGCGATCCGGGCGATGGTGTGCCGGGCGTCGCGTTCACCCAGCAGCGTGGAAAGCACCTGACTGGCCTGCGAGATACGTTGCCGGGCAACGAGATAGCGCGGTGACTCGGGAATCGTGAACAGCAGCACGAAGTAGAGCAGCGCCAAAGCCAACTCGCTGAGAAACGTCCAGCGCCAGGCCGCCAGGCCCAGCCAGAGCGGCTTGCTTGCACCACCGGCGATGTGGAACGGCACCCAGGTCAACGCCAACGCGCCGAACAGGCCGCACACGATGGCGAGCTGCTGCAGCGAACCGAGCCGGCCCCGGAACCGCGGCGGTGAGACCTCGGCGATGTAGGCCGGAGCCGCAACCGACGAGAAGCCGATGCCGATACCACCGATGAAGTGGAAGACGATGAACATCCAAATAGTGGTCGCCAGCCCAGCGCCGAGTCCGCACACGAAAAATGAAGCCGCCGCGAGCTTCATGATCGACAGGCGGCCCAACCGGTCGCCGAGCCGGCCGGCCCACACCGCCCCGACCGCGGCACCCAGCACCGCCGAGGCCGCGGCGAAGCCCAGGATCCCGTTGCCGATGTGAAAGGTGGCTTGCAGCGCCTTGACTGCGCGGTTGGTCGTGGAGATGTCGTAGCCGAACAGCAATCCGCCGATCGCGGCCACCGACGCGTAGCGCACCGCGGCCCGGAAGGCAGCGCGCCCGGCGCGGGGATCGACGGGTAGGTCCTCGTGCGTTGCCGTCGGCGGCTGGCCCCCGGCGTCGTCAGCGCCCATGTAGAGGGCTCAGTCCTCGGGGTTGTAGCCGAGGTTGGGGGCCAGCCAGCGCTCGGCTTCTTGCAGTGTCCAGCCCTTGCGCTTCGCGTAGTCGGCGACCTGGTCCTGGGCCAGCCGACCCACCACGAAGTACTGCGACTGCGGGTGCGAGAAATACCAGCCGCTGACGGCAGCACCGGGCCACATCGCCATCGACTCGGTCAACTCGATGCCGGTCCGCTCACCGACGTCCATCAACTTCCAGAGCGTCGCCTTCTCGGTGTGCTCCGGACAGGCCGGGTAGCCGGGCGCCGGGCGGATTCCGCGGTACTTCTCACCGATGAGCGCCTCGTTGTCCAACTGCTCGTCGGGCTGGAATCCCCAGAACTCCTTGCGGACTCGTTGGTGCATCCGTTCGGCGAACGCCTCTGCCAGCCGGTCGGCGATCGACTCAAGCAGGATCGCGCTGTAGTCGTCGAGGGCCTCCTTGAACTCCGCGATCTTTTCTTGGCTGCCGAGTCCCGACGTGACGGCGAAGGCGCCGACGTAGTCGGCCAGACCGGTGTCCTTGGGCGCGATGTAGTCGCCCAGCGACCGGTTCGGGATGCCGTCCCGGTGCTCGCCCTGCTGGCGCAGGTTGTGCAACGTGGTCAGCACCTCGGTGCGGGTCTCGTCGGTGTAGACCTCGATGTCGTCGCCGACCGCGTTCGCCGGGAAGAACCCGATCACCCCGTTGGCCGTCAGCCACTTCTCCTTGATCAGGGTGTCGAG
>NZ_JBATXN010000674.1:0-4102 GCF_049673265.1 Mycobacterium sp.
GAGTTGATCTCGGTGCCGGGCGGCGAAACCAGCGACTCGCTGGTGATTTGGTTGCCGGATGAACGGATCTGCCTGTGCGGACACACTTTCGGACCACTCCTCGGCCAGATCCCCAACCTCGTCACGCTACGCGGCGACCGATACCGCGACGCGTTGACCGCCATCGCGTCGGTCGAGCGGGTTCGCGATCTGCAACCCGAGTTGTTGGTGACCGGCCACTTCGACCCGATCTCGGGTGTCGATCGCATCAACGCCGAGCTGACCCGGCTGCGCGACGCCATCGCCTACATTCACGACCAGACCGTCGCCGGGATGAACGCCGGCAAAGATGTCCGAGCCCTGATGGAAGAGGTCACTTTGCCGGCGGAATACGAAGTGGGCCAAGGCTATGGAAAAGTCCCCTGGGATGTGCGGGCCATCTGGGAGAACTACTCGGGCTGGTTCCATCACCGGTCGACGACCGAGCTCTATCCGGTGGGTTTCGACGCCGTCAGCGCCGACGTGGTCGAATTGGCCGGTGCGGACGCGCTGCTGCAACGAGCGCGCGAACATCTGTGTGCCGACCGACCACTGCACGCCATCCACCTCGCCGAGCTGGTCCCCGCAGACCATCCAGCGGCGCGCGACGTGCTGCGGGAAGCCCACGAAAAGCTGTTGGCCGATACCACGAACTTCTGGGAAAGAGCCTGGCTCACCGAACAAATCGCGAGAAACTCATGACAGCGCGAGTCAGTTTCGATTTCACCGACACCCAGGCGCTGATCACCGGCGGCACCAGCGGGATCGGATATGCAACGGCGGTCCTATTTCGGGACGCCGGGGCACGGGTCACTATTACCGGGACCAAACCGGCCGCGACGGACTACGAGGTCGATCTGTCCGGCATGACCTATCGCCAGGTACAGATGACGAACCACGACTCGGTGGATGCCTTGGCGCAGAACCTCACCCGGCTTGACGTGCTGGTCAACAACGCGGGCGCGAATTTCCCAGGCGGCCTTGACGAGTCGAAGCCGGATGGGTTCGAGGCATCTGTGGCGCTGAACCTGACCGGTCCGTACCGCCTGACGGTGGGCCTCTACCGAGCGCTGAGGGGGTCGACGGCCATCGGAGGCGCCAGCGTAGTGAATTTGGCATCGATGTCAGCGTTGCGAGCTGTCCCGCTTGTGCCCGGCTATGGTGCGGCGAAGGCCGGCATCATCGATGTCACCAGAAATCTCGCCGTCAAATGGGCTAGCAAGGGAATCCGGGTGAACGCCGTTGCGCCCGGCACGATCGACACACCAATGACCGCGCCAATGCACAGCGCCGCAGATTTAGTCGAGACCGAGTTGGCGCATATCCCGTTGCGGCGCTTCGGATCAGTAGGCGAGATAGCGCCGACGGTGGCTTTTCTGTGCACCGAGCAAAGCATGTACACCAGCGGCGCGGTGTTCGTTGTCGACGGCGCATCCGACTGCGTCTGAAATCTCAAAGGAGTCCCATGGCATTCGCGTTACGACCCGAGGATTACTACCACACGGGCATCGTGGTGCCCGATCTCGAGGCCGCGATGGCCCGACTCAGCGCGCTGGCTGGCTACCGGTGGATCAACCCGCTGACCTACACGCTGCCGTTCCGCACCGCCAACGGTTCCCACGAGCTCACCTCGACGTTCGTCTACTCGCTGCAGAGCCCGCACGTGGAGCTGATCCAGCAGGTGCGGAGGAGTCCGTGGACTGCGGCGCCGGGAAACTCGGTCCATCACCTCGGGTACTTCACCGACGACCTTGCCGAGAGCGCACGGCTGCTGGAGGCCAACGGTTTCACCTTCGAAGCGACCGCTGATACGTCGCCGCCGGATCTGGCGTTGTTCGCCTACTACATCGATGAGTTCGGCACCCGCATCGAGATCGTCGACCGCGCACTGTTTCCCGACTTTCCGGCCTTCCTGCAGTCGGCGGCATCGTAGATGATGCTCACGGTGCTGCGCTTCAATTTCGCATCGCCGCACGGAGAGCCACGCAAGCAAAGCGAACTGATCCGTGCTGCACTCGAACTGGCGCAATGGGGCGAGTCACGGGGCATCACCACAGTCAGCGTCGACGAGCACCATGCGACTGGGCACGGGTGGAGCTGTAACCCGATCATGGCGGCCGGTATGTTCCTTGCCCAGACCTCGACGCTGATCGCGAGCGTGGATTGTGCGCTCGGCCCGCTGTGGAGCCCGGTGCGCCTCGCCGAAGACATTGCACTGGTCGACAACATGAGTCGCGGTCGATTGCACACCACGATTGGCCTTGGCTATCGCGCCGTTGAATACGACGGACTCGGTGTCGATTTCAGCCAGCGCGGCAACCTGATGGACAAGTTGATCGAGCGAATGCTCTCAGTGTGGTCAGAGATCGGTTCGTGGACGCGGCCGCATCCACCGCTGTACGTCGGGGGAGGCGCGCGAGTCACGGCGCGGCGCGCGGCGCGGTTTCGGTTGCCGCTCAGCCTGGCCGACCATCTGCCGGATGTCGCCGCCTACTATCGCGAGCTGTGCGCTGAGGCGGGGATTGCGCCGCTGGTCATCATGCCCGGTCCGGTCAACCGCGGAATGATCTACTTGCACGAAGATCCAGACCAGGCCTGGGCTCAGCTTGGTGAGCACATCCTCTGGGAGGCAGTCACTTACGGCGGATGGTCGAAAGACCAACGTTCGCTTATGCATCTACCGGGGGTTCAGACGCTGGACGAGGTCAAGGCGTCGGGGCGCTACCGATTTCTCACCCCCGACCAGCTCATCGCCGAAGTCCGCGAGGCCGACAACTACGGGCCGATCGTGCTGCATCCCCTGGTCGGCGGCATGCCGGCCGATGAGGCCTGGAAGTCGGTCCAGTTGCTCGTCGACAAGGTCGTGCCCGCGCTGACTTGAGAGAGTCAGCATCGGCGGCGGTGTGGGCTTGGTTGTCAACTCCGGTGTCCACGACGCGACAGACGCCAATAGTGGGAACGAAGTTCTTTATGCCCCAACATGTTTGAGTTTCAACACATGGCCGGTAGTGACCGCCCCGGCAACCAGGCTAGTTGTTTGTCGGTGGTGGTTGGGGTTGGAAGGGTTGATACCACCACCAGTGGGCGCGCTCGCCGGTAGGTCCCGGGCAGGGCGCCACCGTGGGCGGGGGTTTGGTTGGTGGTCGCGCCAGCGATCCCGGGCTTAGTGATCGGCCGGCGTTGTCGGTGATGGTGAGCGCGTCTGGGGGTCCGGTGATGGTGATGACGCCGCGATGGTGCAGCCGGTGATGATACGGGCATAGCAGCGCCAGGTTGGCCAACTCGGTGGGGCCGCCGTCTTCCCAATGCCGGAGATGGTGGGCGTGCAGACCGCGGGTGGCGCCACAGCCAGGAACCGCGCACATGCGGTCGCGATGCTCCAGCGCGCGGCGAAGCCGCCGATTGATCAGCCGGGTCGTCCGGCCGGCACCAATGGGCTCGCCGTGTCGTTGGAACCAGACTTCACAGGTGGCATCACAGGTCAGGTATCGGCGTTCGGCGTCGGACAGCAGCGCACCCAGATGCAGGGCCGCAGCGCGCTGCTCAACATCGAGGTGCACCACCACGGTGGTGTGTTGCCCGTGTGGGCGGCGGGTGACCTCGGCGTCCCAGCCAGCCTCGACCAGACGCATAAACGCCTCGGCGGTGCTCGGCAACGGGGGCCGCTGATCTGGGTCACCCTCGCCAGAGCCGTGATCGTGTGTCCACTGGGCGATCAGCGCATCACGATGAGACGCCAACGCGGCGTCGAACTTCGCGGCGTCATGGTGGCCAAGTCTGATCCGATAACAGCTGCCCTGCTCGGTGGGGGTCGCGCTGAACGAGCGCTCGGGCTCTAGGGAAGGTTCAGGCTCGGGTCGCGGTTCCAGCTTGACCGCCGTGCGCAGCTGCGTGACCGTGGCGCAGGCCGCCAGCGCCGCGTAATGCTCATCGGATCCCTCACCGGCCCGCGCCGCGATGACCCCGACCTGATCGGCCGACAGCCGACCCTCCCGCATGCCCTGGGCGCAACGCGGCAACTCCGCTAGCCGGCTTGCGATCGTGGTGATCGTCTGGGCGTTTGCCGGTGAGCAGCCGGTCTTCC
>NZ_JBATXN010000675.1:0-3391 GCF_049673265.1 Mycobacterium sp.
GCGGCCAACGGTTCGAACCGTCGCGCACAGCGCGCCGTAAATCCGCGCAGCGCGGGTGTCGAATGGAATCGGATCGAAGGTATTAGTGATCCAGTGATACCGCTCCTCGCGGGCAGGCCGCGTTCGAGGCCTATCGGCGACCGTCGTTTCGCTAACAGGCACAGTCACAACAGTCACACGAGTCTCCGCGAGTTGGGACGCGCCGATGTGCCCGGCTCTGAGCGACAAAACCCTTGCCTCCCTTAGTTTGTCGCTCAGCGGCGGGCAAAATCGGCGCCGCCCTAGCTGCCCAACGGCCCAGGTCTCATGAATTCCGGGATTGCGCCGTCCGGGTTCGACGAGATCGATGATTCGGGCAGCCCCCACAGCTGCTGGCTGGTTGCGCCGCCGTCGACAACGAGCGTCTGACCGGTGATGCGGGCAGCCAGCTCGGAGGAGAGGAACAACGCGGCGTTGGCGACATCATGGGCGCGGGGCGCGGCCAGCGGATTAATTCCATTGACGGCGTACTCGTTTGGCGGCTGGTCCTCGTTGCCGGAGCCCACATTGCCCGGCGCGACCGCATTAGCGCGAATGCCGTAGCGCCCCAGTTCATCTGCGAAGGTTTTGACGAGCGAGATGACGCCGGCCTTGGCGGCGCCGTAGGCGGCATGGTAGGTCGCCGCCGCAATGCCGTCGACCGAGGCGATTGCGACCAACGATCCACCGCTGCGCTGGGCGATCATGTGCCGTGCTACGGCTTGAAAGAGGTAGAAGACCTGGGTCAGGTTGTAATGGATTGCGGCGTCCCATAATTGGGTGCTGAAGTCTTCGACTTTCGACCAGGTGGCGCCGCCGATGATGTCGACGCAGACATCGACACCGCCCAGAGCTGCGACGGCTTCGTCGATCGCCCGAGTGACCTGCTCAAGGTCGGTCATATCAGCGACGATCGGGATGGCATTGCCTCCCCTGCCGACGATCTCGTCGGCAATCTGATCCGCGCGCTGCTTGTCGATATCGATACAGGCCACCGAGGCGCCCGCCTCAGCAAGGGCCAGCGACGTGAACCAGCCATGGCCCGCGCGCTCCGGGATGTAGCCCGCACCCGACACAACGGCACGCTTGCCCGATAGCCCTAAATCGATCACGGCTGGAGTATTGAGACCCTCTCGACCGCTGTCAATCACGAGGGTATGCGGCGCATCATGGACGGGTGCGGATCGGAGTCGGGGTTTCCACCGCACCCGACGCACGGCAGGCCGCGGTGGAGGCTGCAGCGCACGCGCGCGACGAGCTCGCCGGTGAGGCGCCGTCGCTGGCCGTGCTGCTCGGATCGCGATCACACAGCGACGAGGCCGTGGACGTCCTCGACGCGGTACAGCGGACGGTCGAGGCGCCCGCGCTGATCGGCTGCATCGCCCAGACAATCGTCGCCGGCCGCCGCGAGATAGAGGACGAGCCTGCGGTGGCGGTGTGGCTGGCGTCCGGCCTGGCCGCCGAGACGTTCCAGCTGGACTTCGTCCGCACCGGCCCCGGTGGCCTGATCACTGGTTACCGATTCGACCGGACCACCCGCGATCTGTACCTGCTACTGCCGGACCCGTACACATTCCCGTCGAGCGTGTTCATCGAACACCTCAACACCGACTTGCCGGGAACGACCGTGGTGGGCGGCGTGGTGAGCGGTGGGCGAGGACCGGGCGACACTCGACTGTTCCGCGACCATGGCGTGCTGACGTCCGGCCTCGTGGGCGTGCGCCTGTCCGGCGTGCACGGAATCCCGATCGTGTCGCAGGGCTGTCGGCCGATCGGCCACCCGTACGTCGTCACCGGCGCGGACGGCGCAACGATCACCGAGCTGGGCGGCCGACCGCCGCTGCAGCGGCTGCGTGAGATCGTCGCGGGGCTGCCTCCCGACGAGCAGGATCTGGTCAGCAACGGACTGGTGATCGGGATCGTCGTCGACGAGCACCTGGCGACACCGGGTCAGGGCGACTTCCTGATCCGTGGGCTGCTCGGCGCCGACCAGTCGACCGGGGCGATAGAGATCGGCGAGGTCGTCGAGGTCGGCGCGACCGTGCAGTTCCAGGTCCGCGATGCGGTGGGGGCTGACAAGGATCTGCGCCTGACCGTCGAGCGGGCGGCAGCGGAACTATCCGGACGTCCGGCCGGCGCGCTGTTGTTCACCTGCAACGGGCGTGGGCGACGGATGTTCGGGGTCGCCGACCATGACGCGTCGACGATCGGGGACCTACTTGGCGCGATTCCGCTGGCCGGTTTCTTCGCCGGCGGGGAGATCGGCCCGATCGCCGGCCGCAACGCGTTGCACACATTTACCGCGTCGATGGCACTGTTCATCGACGACACGAAATAACAAATCAGGCCTGCTTGAGGGCTTCGATCGCCAGCGTGATCGTGACCTTGTCCCCGACCATCGTGCCCCCGCCGTCGAGCGGCAACTCGGGGCCGACTCCGAAGTCCTTGCGGCTCAGCACAACCGAGGCGTCGAAGCCGGCGACTTCTCCGCGTCCCATGCCGGGGTTGACGCCGTTGAACGCCAACGTCATGGTGACCGGCGTGGTGACGCCCTTGAGGGTGAAATCGCCATCGACCAGATAGTTGTCCCCGTCGGCGCGCACCGCAGTCGATACGAACGCCGCGGTCGGAAACTGCTCGACGTCGAAGAAATCGGGGGCCTTGATGTGCGCCTCACGTTGCTCGTTGCCGGTGTCGATGGAGCTGACGTCGACCTCGGCGCTGACGGACGGGGCGCCGTCCTCGGTGACCGTGATGGCGCCGCTGAACTGGTCGAACCTGCCGTATATCTTGCCGACCATCAGATGGCGCACCGAAAAGTTGATCGAGGAGTGCACTGGGTCGATCGCCCAGGTTCCGGCGCTGAGCTGTTGGGCACCAACGGCTGTGGTCATGCGGATTCTCCCTTGAGTCAGACTAACCAGTACCCCCATACTAATCGGACTGTAGTCCGGTTTATTCCCGGCCAGCGCTTGGAATGGGTTAAGTTCGCCCCCCACCTTTGCATCTTCTGCACCTTTCAAGCAGACACGACCCGCCGTAGCCGGTGCGCGTAGAATGATCGAGCATGTATGACATGACCGAGATGGTGTCGGTTATATCCCGCATACTCGCGATCCATGGCACGGATCAAGATGACGGCGGCGGTCCATCGGCGTATCTCAAAGGGAGACCTGCTTGTGGCCCTTCGCCACGCGGGGATGCCGCTGGACGTCCACCGCAACCGCGCGTATTTCATCGGCATCGACAGCCATGGTCGCGAGTTCGAGATCATCCTGGCTGCAGATGACGGCGACGAGGACCTTTGGCACGCGATCCATGCCCTGCAGACCCGCTACCGGAAGAACTGGTGAGACGTGAGCAACCGCAAGAT
>NZ_JBATXN010000676.1:0-1577 GCF_049673265.1 Mycobacterium sp.
GTCTGGGGTGGTGCGTCGAACGGGGTCATCTGTACGGCGGCTGCCGATGCGCCGGCGTACCCGTACATCGCGGCGGCATCTTGGGCCCACATTTCGACGTAGAGGGCTTCTGTGGCCATGATGGCCGGGGTGTTCTGGCCGAAGAAATTCGTGGCGATCAACGCCATCAACAAGGCGCGGTTAGCCGCGATCACCGGCGGGGGCACGGTCATCGCGAAGGCCGCCTCGTAGGCGGCCACAGCCGCGCGGGCCTGGTTGGCGGTCTCCTCGGCCTGAGCGGCGGTGGTGCTGAGCCAGTTGATGTAGGGCGCGACGGCGGCCAGCATCGTCGCCGAGGTCGGACCAATCCACGGGCCACCGGTCAACTCGGTGATCGTCGACCCGTAACCCGCAGAGGCAAAACCCAATTCGGCAGCCAGACCGTCCCAGGCCTCGGCCGCGGCCAGCATAGGTCCGGGTCCAGGACCGGACTACATCCGACCCGAATTAACCTCCGGCGGTAACAACCCGAAATCCAGCACTAAACCCCTCCGTCAGGAAGCCAGGATCGCGTCAGCCGGTTCGGCCGGCAGCAACCGATGACGGCCCCGCAGCGTTGTCGTGAACTGCTCAGCAAAGCGCGGTATGTGGTCACAGACGAAATGCGCTTTCTTCCTTCGGTAACCCTCGGCGGCAACAACATTGAGCACGAATGCTCGTCACTGAAACAGTCGCTCGCCTGCGACATTAGATGGCGATTGGGGCCAACGCCGCTACCGACGCCGACTATTCATTACCGGACAGCCACTATTCATCCAGCAGCAACTGCAGTTCATCCAATGTTGGGTTTTCCGCCGTTCGCCGGCCACCGGATGGCGGAGCCCTGTGGCCCGGGTCACCCGCCCGCCGGCGAGAACGGAATCACCGTGGAGCGGAGCTCAAACCGGCTCGGCGCAGCCGAACCGGTGCGCCCGGCCAGATTGGTGATCGGCATCATCGGGGACATGGCACTCGGTGCGCCTGCGTGCGCCGCCGGGATGGCGGTGCCGCCGAACGGCGTCGCCATCGCGCTCGTCGCAGGCACTCCCCCCGTCCAGCTCGATGGCACCGACAGCGGGCCGACAGGCGTCGCCTGACCCAAGCCTGCAGAAATGGCAGGCGCACCGGTGCCGACGCCGGCGAAGCCTGTCGATGCGAGGAGGCTGGTGCCCACGGCCGGGTGGGCCACCCCCAACTCGCTGGCCGCGGTGTTGACAGCTCGGGCAGCGTTTGCCGTGCTGCCCGCGGTGAAAAGCCGGGAAAGCATGCTCATCGGCATTGTTGCCATCCGCAACGGCGTGCTCAGGCTGTTCAGCATCGACAGCGACGACGTCGAGGACGTCGAATCGGTGGTAGACGATGTGAGGCCTTCCAAGCCCTGGGGCGATGCCAGGCTCTGCAGGGTTTGGGGCATTCCGGAAATCAGCTGCGGACCCGACGACATGAGCGTCTCGGCGTCGGTCCCGCCGGAGGTGCCGGCGGCCTGCGCGGCCGCAACGGCATGTCCGGCCAGGCCTGTCGGGTTGGTGGTTTGCGGTGGCGTGCCGAACGGTGCCACC
>NZ_JBATXN010000677.1:0-7676 GCF_049673265.1 Mycobacterium sp.
GCGACAACCCAGCCGATCGGGCCCGGCGGCCAGCGCGCCGAGGGCATCGGCGCGGCGCTGGGCGCGGCTGCGCGGATCGTGGGCGCCCACCGTGGCCGCCACCGCATCCCACCGTTGGTCTAACGCATGCCCGTCCGGGGTGGCCAGGGTGCCGTTGATCTGCGAGATCCCGCCTTCCTCAAGGTCGGCGATCCAGACCTGCCGACCGGCCCGGCGCGCCTTGCGTCGCCGCACCGCATCGGCGTCGACCCGGGCCACGATCACGTCAATCTGGCCAGCTAGCCGGGTCCGGGTCATCGAGGGCCAGCGCCCCACAGTGGCGGCCAGCGTCGCGTCCACGGTGGCCAACACGTCGGTGTCGGTGATCAGATCGGTGCGATACACCAGGGTGGCGAACATCCGAAAGTCGATATCGCCGGCTTTGAACACCTCAGCCACCGCAGGTAGCTGCTCGCGCATGGCCCGGGCATAGCGCAGCCGGCTACCCGCCAGCGGTTGGCTGATCCGCAACGCCGCGGCGACCTCGGCGGCGACGGCCTCTTCGGTGTCAACCGCCCAGTCCTCGGTGTCGCTGCAGCGCGACAACCGATACCCAAACAGCTCCCCGATCGCGGCCAATCCGGCTGCAGCGGCCCGGTTCTCCGCCCGGGTCGCGGCGCAGATCCGATCCAGCAGCGCCGCCGACTCCGGCGTCGTCGAGGGATAGCGGCCCTCCCAGTACTCCTCGCAGTGAGCCATCATCGCCCGCCGCGCCCGCACGTCTTCGAACATGCGTTCGAGCATGCCACAACCCACCGACAAAAGTTGGGGGGTCAGTCCCCTTGCCGGACCCAGGCGTAGACATACAGCGCCATCGCCGTGGCCAGCGCGAGCAGCACCCACTGCACGAGAGCTTGGTCGATCCAGGACCCCGGCGGAGGGGCGCCGGGAAGGATGTTGCGCAGCGGAACGATCGCGAACAGGTTCGCGGCATACCAGGTGGCAAATGGCGGCACGAACTTTCGCCGGCCCAACGCCATCGGAATGGCCACCAGCAGCGCCAGGGTGGGCAGGCTGATCAGGACCAGGATGATGCCCAGGTCAAAGAGCAGCGGGCCCTTAGCCCTATGCAGGGTGACGACGGCGCTGTTGTTGTTGTGCCGTCCGGTTTCGCTGCTGTCGGTAGAGTGCCTGACCTGGGCGTCCCAGCCGTCCATCGATCCAGTCACCTCGACAATGGCGGGTATTCGCTTACGGTTGGCGCCGGTCCCGACGAAGACATCGGCCGACTGGGGCTCGGTGTGGTACGAGTCGAATGGCCAATTACCGGGATCGCCGTGCGCCTGGATCGTGGTACTGACCTGCGCCGGCGCTTTTCCTTTCGGGAATTGGATGTCTCCCAGGTCGTTCGCGGGATACAGCCGCACCGCAATGTCGGTGTTCAGCTCCTCGAAGCGTTCGTCTTCCAGCGACTCGCCCGGATAAATAAGCACATTCACCGTGAGGCGATTCGTCGTGGGCTTTAGCTCTTCGAGGCGTATCTGGACCACGGTTTCATCGGGTCCGGCCCGGCTCAGGTCCAGTCGGGGAAGCGGGCCCTCCGACCGTTGTAGTAGGCGGACGCCGAGCAGCGATAGACCATAGGCGGCGAAGAAAACCAGCAGAATCGCCACCCCGAACGCGATCCCGCGTCGCGAGCGCTTCTCCTTCGGCGGCGACGGCGGCGAAGGGGGTGACGGCGGCGCTGTCGGTGGAGCGTCAACGGTCATTGGTCGCCACCGGAAAGTCGCGACGGGCGGGGCAGCACGGGGTCAGGTTAGCGAACCGCGGTGCCGGCCGCGCGGCGAAACAACTTTGCCGGGCAAGACTGGCGAAAACCCGTCACCCGTTGGCCATCCATCGGTAACGCGTCGTTCAATATTGGCCCCCTGCAGGCATTTTCGCCCGAAACCGGGCGGCGGGCGGCGCGTTGACCAGTTAATCTGATGTTGGTTTGCCTGCGGGTTCCAACAACTGCAATTCTCAACACGAATCGATCGGCGTGAGGGAATCACCATGAAGCACAAGCGTTTAGTCGCGGCCGCGAGTTTGCTGTCTGCGGGCACCATCGTGCTGTCGGGCTGCGAGGTGCCGCACACCAGCATGGCCTACGCCAGCGAAGTCGTGACCTGCGGCGGCAAGGCGACCATCCACGCCAGCGGATCGACCGCACAAGCCAACGCGATGAAACGGTTCGTCCTGGCCTACGGTAAGGCCTGCCCTGGGCACACTCTCGACTACACCGCGAACGGCTCGGGTAACGGGATCAGCGACTTCCTCTCTGGCAAAAGCGATTTCGCCGGATCGGACACACCGCTGTCCGCCGACCAGTACGCCGCCGCCAAGCAGCGCTGCAACGGCGCCGACGCCTGGAACCTGCCGGTGGTGTTCGGCCCGTTGGCCATTACCTACACCCTCTACAACGTCGACTTTTTGGTGCTCGACGCGCCCGCGCTGGCCGGGATCTTCAACGGCAGCATCACCCGCTGGGACGACCCGGCCATCACCTCACTCAACGCATCGATGCCGCCAGAGGACATCAAGGTCATCTACCGCAGCGATAAGTCCGGCAGCACCGCCAATTTCCAGTCCTACCTGCAGTCCGCAGCCAGCGGGACCTGGACTCAGGGCACCGGCAAGGAGTTCAGAGGCGGCGTCGGCACCGGCGCCATCGGCAACGAAGGTACCTCGGCGACCGTGAAGAACACCGAAGGCGCGATCACCTATAACGAGTTGTCATTCGCGATGGACGAGGGCCTTTACGCCGCCGAGATCAAAACCCCGGCAAGCCGCAAGTCGAGACGCCCGGTACGCATCGGCACCGACTCCGTGGGCAAGACCATCGCCGGGGCCAAGATCGTCGGCAAAGGCAACGATCTCGTGCTCGACCTTTCGTCGTTCTACAACCCCAGCCAAGAAGACGTCTACCCGATCGTGATGGCCACATACGAGATCGTCTGCTCCAAATACGCCGACCCCCAAGTCGGGCAAGCGGTCAAAGCCGCCCTGCAGGCAACGCTCGGCCCCGGCCAGATCGATCTGGACAAGCACGGGTACATTCCGCTGCCGCCCGACTTCCAATCACGGGTCTCCAGCGCGGTCGACGCGATCAGCTGAGCTCGCTCACACATCGAAATCCGATATGTGTGGTGGCGGTGTCCTGCGACTGCGGTGACCGCGCGGCCGGCCGATACCGGTGGCAGTACTCCGGTGCACACAGGTGCGAGCCGCCCTTGAGCGTCTGCGAAATGGTCGGGTCAGCCGGACCCGACGGCGCACAGCAGGCCTTCGGCGGCTGATCCAGCCGGTGGTGGGCAGAGAATTCGGTCGTCGTCCATTCCCAGACATTGCCGATCATGTCGAGAAGGCCGAACTCGTTCGGTGGAAACGCACCGACCGGCGAGGTTCCGCGCCAACCGAGCGCACCGTCGTTGCGGTAGGGGAACGTGCCCTGCCAGGTGTTGGCCATCAGCTTTCCGCCGGGCTTCTCCTCGTCGCCCCATGCGTACATGGTGGTGGTCCCGCCGCGAGCCGCGTATTCCCACTCCGCCTCGGTCGACAGTCGCCGCCCGGCCCAGCGCGCATATGCCGCGGCATCGGGATAGGCCACTTGCACGACGGGATGATCGGGCCGGTCGGCAATGTCGGTGTCCGGCCCGAACGGGTGCCGCCAGCTCGCGCCCGGCGCCCAGACCCACCATTGCCGCCAGTCGCGCAGGTCGACCGGGCCTGGCGTCGGACGAAACACCATCGCGCCCGCAGGCAGCTCATTCGGGTCGACGCCCGGATAGAGCGCGGGATCGATGGACTGCTCGGCGACCGTCACATACCCTGTCGCGGAGACGAATTCGGCAAACTGCGCATTGGTCACCGGATGCCGTTCCACCGCGAAGGCCGCCACGGCCACGGTGTGGATCGGCGCCTCCTCCGGGTAGAAGCTCGTCGACCCCATCCGGAATGATCCGGACGGCAATTCAACTAGATCGGTCGGCATACGTTCAGCATCTCAGTCGCGCGAAAAAGCCAGTGCCAGTTCCTTTTGCACATCCCGGTACGGGCGCCCGGAAAGATCGATAGTGACCTGGGCGATGCCGCCACCGGTGAACGCGAACGGCGCCTTGTAGCGGCTGGACACCGCCGAACCGCCGTTGCGCCCGACCGTGATGCCCGCACCCGCCAATCCGAACGTTCCCGGGTGCGCCATCACGTCTGCGAGCGTGCCCACCACGGCGTCGTCGATGAACAGCGTCACCTCACCGAGTGGCGTGTGGCTGTTCTGCACGGTTCCGGTCAGCGAATAACGAACGCCGAGAAGATGTCTGCCCAGCGGCACCGGATCCGACGACGAAATCAACTGCTGGCGCTCACCGAGGAAGTTGTACACGTAGTGCAGCCGTCCGTCTTGGATGAACAGCACATGCCCGCCGTGGGCGCCACCCTGCTTGAACAGCACACCCTCGGCGCCGGTGGTATCCACGGTCACGTCGGCCAGCAGCGCGAACGAGCGGCCGCGAAGTTCGGCGGCGGCGCCGATGCCGACATCCGCGCAGTCGGGATAGTAGATGTAGCTGGCCCGTTCGCCCACCAGATAGGGCCGGGAGCGGCCCAGCGTTTCAAAGATGTTGAGATCCGCCAGCGGCAGACCGTTGTATTTGGCGGCTTCGGAGAACCACAGCGCCTTCAGTTCTTCTAGTTTTTCGGGCTGCTCTGAGGCCAGGTCGTGGCATTGGCTGCGGTCGGCCTCGATGTGAAATAGTTCCCAGCGATCGGCATCGAAATGCGACCATCCGGCAGGCGTGGCCGCATGAATTGTGTTGGCGAACCAGCCGTTATGCCAGATCCCGCGGGTTCCGAGCATGGTGTAGAACTGGGTTTGCTTGCCCGTGTCGGCAGTCGAATCATCAAGCGCTGCCCTGAAACTCACGCCGTCCAATGGTCGCTGCGAGATCCCCTTGACGGCCTCCGGCGGTGTCATGCCCAGCAGGTCATAGACCGTCGGGGTGATGTCGCAGACGTTCACGTAGTTGTCGCGGACCTCGCCGTGTGCCGCAATGCCGTTGGGCCAGGAGATGATTGCCGTGTCGGCGATGCCGCCCTCATGGGAGGCGTAGCGCTTGTACAGCTTGTAGGGCGTATTGAAGGCCATCGCCCAACCAATTGGGTAGTGGTTGTAGGTATCTGGTCCGCCGAGGTGGTCGAAGAGCTTCATGCTCTCTTCGACGGTGTCGATGTAGCCGTTGAAGAACTTGCCCTCGTTGACCGATCCATTCGGGCCACCCTCACCGCTGGCGCCGTTGTCGGAGATCACCACGATGATCGTGTCGTCCAGTTGGCCCGATTCCTCGAGGTAGTCCAGGATGCGGCCGATCTGAGCATCGGTGTAGCTCAGGAAGCCGGCGAAAACCTCCGCCATCCGGCTGAACAGCTTCTTCTCTTCATCGGTCAGCGAGTCCCACGGCCGCACCGTGTCCTGCAACGGCCAAGGCTCGCCGTTGGGTCCCTTAATGTCGAGATAGGGGTTGACGGGCGACAATTCAGTGTCCTGCGGAACGATCCCGATTGCCTTCTGCTTTTCCAGCACCACCTCGCGGTAGCGCTCGTAGCCCATGTCGAACTTGCCGGTGTAGCGGTCCGCCCATTCTTTGAAGACATGATGCGGGGCATGCCCGGCGCCAGGGCATACATAGCTGAACCACGGCTTGTCTGGCGCAATCACCTTGGCGTCGCGGATGAATTCGATGGTCTTGTCCGCGATGTCCTTCGACAGGTGATAGCCGTCCTCGGGTGTGCCCGGAGGGTTGACCTGGTGGTTGTCGTAAACCAGGTCGGGATACCACTGGTCGGTTTCGCCGCCCATGAACCCGTAGAAGCGTTCAAAACCGCGAGATGTCGGCCAGTGTCGCTTGGTCGACGCCATGTTTGACTCTTCCAGCGGCGTCAGGTGCCACTTGCCGACACAGTAGGTGTTGTAGCCGCGTTCGTTGAGTACCTCGGAGAGCAGTGCGGTGTCGGGCGGAATCCGGCCGTTGCAGTTGGGAAAACCGTCGGTGAACTCTTCGATCGTGGCCATACCGACAGTGGTCGCGTTGCGACCCGTCAGCAATGACGCCCTGGTCGGTGAACACAGCGCGGTGGTGTGAAATTGCGAGAGGCGCACGCCGCGCTCAGCGATGCGCGTCATCGCCGGCATCTCGACCAGACCGCCGAAGCAGTCCCACGTCGCGATGCCGGTGTCATCCCACACCAGATAAAGGATGTTAGGTGCATCGTGCGGCGCGGTGGGCGCGGCGAACGGACCCCAATCCGGCTCCGAATCACGGATGTCGAGTTCGATCTTGCCGTTGAACTCGGTCGTCATCGCTGGCCTCACTCTCGTAGTGGACCCCCGGGATACCGGATGCGACTATACCCTGGCCAACAGACGAAAAGCCCCAAAATAAACAGCTTTTGGGGGCCCTTTGTGTCTGCCTCGGCAGAGCTTCTACTTGGCTTTTTCGAGGATGTCGACCAGCCGCCAGCGTTTGGTCGCAGACAGTGGACGGGTCTCCATCAGCGAGACGCGGTCGCCGATGCCGGCGATGCCGTTCTCGTCGTGCGCCTTGACCTTCTTGGTGGTCCGGATGATCTTGCCGTACAGCGGGTGACGCACCCGGTCTTCCAGCTCGACGACGATGGTCTTCTGCATCTTGTCGCTCACCACGTAACCGATGCGGGTCTTACGCTGACCGCGGGGCTTCGGGGTACGCGGCGTGTGCTTGTCGCCCTTGGCGCCGCCCGCCGTCGCATTGGCTGCGGCGGCCTTCTTCGGAGCGGCTTTCGCGGGTGCCTTCTTCGCCGCGGACTTCTGTGGGGTCTTGGCCTCTGCCATTACGATTCCTCACTCCCTGCGCCATCGGGACCCGATGCCAGGCCTAGTTCACGCTCACGTAGCACGGTGTAGACGCGCGCAATTTCCTGGCGCACCGTGCGAAGTCGACGATTGTTGTTCAGCTGGCCGGTTGCCATCTGAAAACGCAGGTTGAACAGCTCTTCCTTGGACTCGCGCAACCGCTCGATCAGCTCTTCGTCGGTGAGCTCACGCAGTTCGCCAGGGGAAATTCCCACTGCCATCAGAACTGCTCCTCTCGGGTAACAATGCGTGCCTTGATCGGCAGCTTGTGGATTGCTCGGGTCAACGCGGCCCGGGCGATCGATTCATTCGGGTAGCTGAGCTCGAAGAGAATGCGACCCGGTTTGACGTTGGCGATCCACCACTCCGGCGAGCCCTTACCGGAACCCATTCGGGTTTCCGCAGGCTTTTTGGTCAGCGGACGGTCCGGAAAGATGTTGATCCACACCTTGCCGCCACGCTTGATGTGCCGGTTGATGGCAATACGCGCCGCCTCAATCTGGCGGTTGCTGACGTAGGCATGCTCCAGCGCCTGGATACCGTAGTCACCGAAACTCACCTGCGTGCCGCCACTGGCGATACCGCGCTGACGCGGATGGTGCTGCTTACGGTGCTTGATCTTGCGGGGAATCAACATAATTCAGCTCTCCGTGCTCTGCGTCTCGACGGCCGGCTCGTCCGCCGGCGGTGCGGGAACCGCAGCCTCCTCAGCGCCCGAGGCGGCGCGGCCGGCCTCGGTGCTGGTCGCCGTCGTGCCCGCGGCGCCGCT
>NZ_JBATXN010000678.1:0-3781 GCF_049673265.1 Mycobacterium sp.
AGCCGATGGTTCAGGAACACGGTCATTGGCTCGGGTCGCGCGCGTGAACCGACCCACGGGTTGTCGAGACCGCAATGCTTAGGACCGGGTGGATGAGTACGAAAGACGGCGGCTTTCGTGATGAGCACAATCTCACGGTGCGCCAGAATGGAATATTGTGCCCGTGACTACTGATGGTTTCTGACCACCCGGCCGGCGCGGTGTCCGATGTGTTGGACGCCTGGCGAGTGCTGGCTGCTGTCGTCAAAGCGCCGTGGTGGATGGCGCCGCTCGCCGTCGTGGGCGGTGCCGCTGCGATGGCGGCGCTGACCGGCGGCGGGCTAACCGGGACGGGATTCGTGACCGCCGTGGTGCTGATGCTGGCGACGATCTATCTGCCGATTTTTGTGCTGGTGCGGCAGCGGCGGGCGATGGGTGTGCGGCTGCGTCGCCGTCGACGAACGAGGCGACAGTGGCTACTCGCGTGGCTGGTGTTCTTTGGGTTTGTCGGAACGGCCTATGGCTTGATGTGGGTGCTGCCGCTGGGAACCCCGCTGGCTTACGCCGTGCAATTCCTGGCCTCCGCGGTCATCCTCGGGACCTACATGGCGATCAACACCCGCGACCCGATCGGGAACGACGCTGGCCGTCTCGTGCTCCCCGGGGATTACCCTGGCGCGTTGGACGAGCGCATTGCGTCGCGGTCGCGATTGAAGCTGTGCGCGTGCCTGGCCGCGATCGACGAGATTGAGCTGGGCCTGCTCGCTCATTGTGTTCAGCAGCAGCCGGATGCCTTGCTTTCGGACGTCGCTGATCTGGTTGCGGCGCAAGTTGTTTGGGGTCGGCACGACGCCGGACGCAACTGGACCTCGCTGACACCCGAGGGACGTGCCAGGTATCGACGTCACCTGGCTGCCCTGCTCGGAGTGCAGGCCTAGATTCTTAGCTATCAGGCGCTGGAGCCGCGCCTGGCGTTTTCTGCGACGATAGGGTGGGCCGGGCCGGATCTGGACCAGAGGGGGTACCGGTTCCATGAACGAGTTGAAGTTTCTCGAGTTGCACGGCGATCGGGTGGCATACCGCGACGCCGGTGATGGCGAAGTGCTGCTGCTGATCCACGGCATGGCCGGGAGCTCGGCCACCTGGCGGTCCGTGCTACCACAGCTGTCGAAGAAATTCCGGGTGATCGCACCGGACCTGCTGGGTCACGGCGAGTCGGCCAAACCCCGCAGTGACTACTCGTTGGGCGCGTTCGCGGTCTTGCTCCGCGATTTCCTCGACGAACTCGGCGTTGGTCAAGCTACCGTGGTCGGTCAGTCGCTGGGCGGCGGTGTCGCCATGCAGTTCGTCTATCAGCACCCCGACTACGGCAAGCGGTTGGTGCTCATCAGCAGCGGCGGCCTCGGTCCCGATGTCGGATGGATTCTGCGACTGCTCTCGGCGCCGGGGGCGGAGCTGGTGTTGCCGATCATCGCGCCGAAGCCGGTGCTCACCGTCGGCAACAAGCTCAGATCATGGTTCAGCGGTGCCGGCATCCATTCGCCGCGCGGCGCGGAGACGTGGAGCGCCTACTCGTCGCTGGCGGATCGGCAGGCCCGGGAGTCATTCCTGAAGACGCTGCGATCCGTGGTCGATTACCGCGGGCAGGCGGTCAGCGCGCTCAACAGGCTGCACGCGCGCGCCGACCTACCGGTCATGGCGATCTGGGGCGATCGGGACAACATCATTCCGGTCGAGCATGCGTACGCGATCCACAACGCGCGCACCGACACCAGACTCGAGGTGCTGCCCGGCGTCGGTCACTACCCGCAGGTCGAGGCACCCAACGAGGTGGTCGAGCTGATCGAGGACTTCATCGCGACCACCGACCGTGGCGACGTGGACAGTCCACAGTCGAGCCTCTAATTCCGGTCAAGTCGTATGACCGAGCGTGATCGCGACGAATCGGGCCGGCCCCGAAGTGCCCGCCCGCGTGATTCTTTGGGCCGGCCGCTGCCCTATGGCAGCGAGGGCGTTCCACGGATCCCCGATGACCTCGAGCTGGCGCCGGCCGAAACTCTGACCTATGCCCAGGACCTGCTGGACCGGGGTCTGGCGTTCAGCGCGCATGAGGTCCTGGAGGCGGCCTGGAAGTCCGGTCCCGACGATGAACGGATGCTGTGGCAAGGCCTGGCGCAGCTCGCAGTTGGCATTACTCACGCCCAGCGCGGCAACGTCAACGGGGCGACAAGTCTGCTGCGCAGTGCGTCGGCCCGTCTTGCTCACGCTCACCCCCAGGGACGCCACGGGATCGACGTCGCCGGTTTGGTGGACTTTGCCGATGTGCTGATCGACGACCTTGCGGCGGGTGTCCAGATCCCGCTGCAGCGGCTGCGACCACGATTGCAGACATCGCTGGACTGACTGCGGCGCAATATGTTTGCGATTGGCACGACGCCGGGCGGGCCTGGATCTCGGTGACGCCCGACGGACGCAGCAGGTATCGCGGTCACCTGGCTGCCCCGCTCGCGCAGACCGCCTAGATTCTTAGCTTTGCTCACAGCCGACGCGGGTACCCTCCGCGGGTGGCGTGCTGCTGACTGGGAGGAAGTGAACGTGGCGAGAACCGATAATGACAGCTGGGAAATCACCGAGAGCGTGGGCGCCACCGCGCTGGGTGTCGCGGCGGCCCGCATGGCGGACACCGAGAGTGACGATCCGCTGATCGACGATCCATTCGCGCGGGTGTTCCTGGAGGCCGCGGGCGACGGCATGTGGAACTGGTTCGGCAACCCCGACCTGCCCGACGAGATCGCCAAGGTCGCCCCCGACGTGCCGTTGCGGATGCAGGGCATGCGCGACTACATGGCTTCGCGGACAGCGTTTTTCGACGAGTTCTTCATCGATGCCACCGAAGCGGGGGTGCGGCAGGTGGTGATTTTGGCGGCGGGCCTGGATTCGCGGTCGTGGCGGTTGCCGTGGCCCGACGGGGTGACCGTCTACGAGCTCGACCAGCCGCGGGTGTTGGAGTTCAAAGCCTCGACGCTGCGGGAGCACGGGGCGAAGCCGACCGCCAATGTTGTCAACGTTCCGGTCGATCTGCGTGACGATTGGCCAACGGCCTTGCGGCAGGCGGGTTTTGACCCCAACGCGCCGAGCGCGTTCACCGTCGAGGGGCTGCTGCCGTTTCTGCCGTCGGCCGCCCAGGATTTGCTGTTCGAGCGCATCCAGACGCTGACCGCCGTCGGCAGCCAGGTCGCCGTCGAGGCGCCTGGTCCCGACTTCAACCACCCCGAGGTCCGGGATCGGCAGCGCGCGCAGATGCAGCGTTACCGCGAGCTGGCCGCCCAGTTGGGCGGCGAGGAGCACGACTTTCCCGACATCGAGTATCTGTGGTACTTCGAAGCTCGCACCGACGTGGGGGAGTGGTTGCTCGAGCACGGCTGGGATGTGTCGGTGCTGACGACCGAGGACATGATGGCTCTCTTTGACCGCCATCCGCCGGAGGGCCTCGAGGACGGGTCACCAGACACCTTGTTCGTGTCGGCGCAGCGGTCGGTGGGGAGGGCTTGATAGTGGCGAGGACCGACAACGACACCTGGGAGATCACCGAGAGCGTGGGTGCGACGGCGCTGGGTGTGGCGTCGTCGCGGGCGGCCGAAACTCGCAGTGAGAACCCGTTGATCTGCGATCCGTTCGCGCAGGTTTTCCTCGATGCCGCCGGCGACGGGGTGTGGAACTGGCACTCCGCGGGACCGTTGCCGCCCGAGGTCGTCGAAGCCGAACCGCTGGTTCCGCTGCAGATGCAGGCGATGGTCAACTA
>NZ_JBATXN010000679.1:0-6253 GCF_049673265.1 Mycobacterium sp.
GCGGGCACAACGAGGGCGACGACCCGTCGATGACCAACCCCGCGATGTACGACGTCGTCGACATCAAGCGCGGCGTCCGCAAGAGCTACACCGAAGCCCTGATCGGTCGTGGCGACATCTCGATGAAAGAGGCCGAGGACGCGCTGCGCGATTACCAGGGCCAACTGGAGCGGGTTTTCAACGATGTCCGCGAACTGGAGAAGCACGGTGTACAACCGAGCGCATCGGTGGAGTCCAACCAGATGCTCGCCGCCGGGCTCGACACCGCCGTGGACAAGGCGTTGCTGGCCCGCATCGGCGACGCATTCCTAGCCCTCCCAGACGGCTTCACCGCGCATCCGCGTGTTACCCCGGTGCTGGAGAAGCGGCGGGAGATGGCCTACGAGGGCAAAATCGACTGGGCGTTCGGCGAACTGTTGGCGTTGGGTTCGCTGGTGGCCGAAGGCAAGTTGGTGCGGCTATCCGGACAAGACACCCGCCGTGGCACATTCTCCCAGCGCCATTCGGTGATCATCGATCGGCATAGCGGCGAAGAGTTCACACCGTTGCGGCTGTTGACCACCGACCGCGACGGCAACCCGACCGGCGGCAAGTTCATGGTCTACGACTCGCCGCTGTCGGAGTATGCGGCCGTCGGCTTCGAGTACGGCTACACCGTTGGCAATCCGGACGCACTGGTGTTGTGGGAAGGCCAGTTTGGCGATTTCGTCAACGGTGCGCAATCGATTATCGACGAGTTCATCAGCTCCGGCGAGGCGAAGTGGGGGCAGCTGTCCAGTGTGGTGCTGCTGCTGCCGCACGGCCATGAAGGCCAGGGCCCCGACCACACCTCCGGCCGCATCGAACGTTTCCTGCAGTTGTGGGCGGAGGGTTCGATGACGATCGCGATGCCATCGACTCCGGCCAACTATTTCCACTTGCTGCGTCGGCACGCTCTCGACGGTGTGCAGCGCCCGTTGATCGTGTTCACGCCAAAGTCCATGCTGCGCAACAAGTCCGCGGTGAGCGACATCCGAGATTTCACCGAGGACAAGTTCCACTCGGTGCTTGAGGAGCCCACCTACGCCGAAGGCATCGGCGATCGCAACAAGGCAACCCGCATGCTGCTGACCAGCGGGAAGATCTACTACGAGCTGGCGGCCCGCAAGGCCAAGGACAACCGGGACGACATCGCGATCGTGCGCATCGAACAGCTCGCCCCGCTGCCGCGCACACGACTGCGCGAAATGCTCGACCACTACGCAGGCGTCGGCGAATACTTCTGGGTGCAGGAAGAGCCAGCCAACCAGGGCGCGTGGCCCCGCTTTGGCTTGGAGCTGCCCGAGCTGTTCCCAGAGAACCTGACTGGGATCAAACGCATTTCGCGCCGTGCCATGTCAGCGCCGTCGTCGGGCTCGTCGAAGGTGCACGCCGTCGAGCAGCAGGAGATCCTCGACTTGGCGTTCCGCTGAGCTACTGAACCCCCTGTCGCGCAGTCAACTGCGCGCCACCTGGTTATTGGTGGTAGGCGTGTCGATGTCCGTGGTTCGAACCGTTGCCGTTCGCCACGCCGCTACCGTTGCCGTTCGCCACGCCGTTGCCGTTGGCGACTGTTGCGGGGACAGCAATTTCGGCAGTGTCCTCGCTATCGATGTGATAGCCGGCACTAGCCGGGCGTGAGTACAGGTGCCAAACGTTCATAGGCCACCAGAACCAACGTCCCAGCATCGCGGCAACGGATGGCGTCATGAACGAGCGAACGATCAAGGTGTCGAACAACAGACCAAGACCGATGGTCATACCAACTTGGCCGACTGCGCGGTTATCGCTGACGATCATGGACGCCATTGTGAAGGCGAAGACCAGACCGGCGGCGGTCACGACCTTGCCGGTGCCGCCCATCGCACGGATGATGCCCGTCTTCAGCCCGGCGCCGATCTCTTCTTTGAACCGTGCGACAAGCAGCAGGTTGTAGTCAGACCCCACTGCCAAAAGGATGATCACCGACATCACCATCACGAGCCACTGCAAGGGTACACCGATCAGGTACTGCCAGACCAACACCGATAGCCCGAACGAGGCGCCCAGCGAAAGCGCTACTGTCCCAACGATTACCAAAGCGGCAACAAGACTTCGCGTGATGATCAACATGATGATGAAAATCATGCACAGCGAGGAAATACCCGCGATCAAGAAGTCGTAGTGCGACGCCTCTTTCAAGTCCTTGAAGACCGCAGCGGTGCCGGAAATGTAGATCTTGGAGTCCTCCAGCGCCGTGCCCTTGAGCGATTCGTAGGCGGCGGTCCGTATCCTTTCGATGCGTGCCATGCCCTCGTCGGTCGCGGGGTCTCCCTTGTGCGAAATAACGAAGCGCGCAGCCTTGCCGTCCGGTGACAAAAACAGCTTCATCACGCGCTGGAAGTCCGGGTTGTCGAAGGCCTCGCGCGGCAGGTAGAAGGAGTCGTCTGTCTTGGCCGCGTCGAAGTCCTTGCCCATCGCGGTGACGTCATTGCTGAGGTTGTCGACCTGGTCGAGCATCCCGGTCATCGTGCTGTGCAGTGTCAGCACCATGGTCCGCACGCTTCGCATCGTGGCGATCTGTGGTGGCAGCAGGGCGGCCAGTTGCGGCATCACCGCATCGGCGCTATTCAAATCCCTATCCAGGTCGCCGAACTTCTCGGTGAGTTTGTCTACACCGTCTAACGCGTCGTACATGTTCCTGATCGCCCAGCAGACTGGGATGTTGTAGCAGTGCGGCTCTGCGTAGAAATAACTACGGACCGGTCTGAACGCGTCGTCGAAATCGGCGATTTCGTCGCGCACGTTGTTGGCGATGGCCAACGTGTCTTTCGCGGTGCCGGCCGCGTGGTGACCGGTTCCGACGAGTTGCTGCATCAGCGTGTTCATACGCTCCATCGCCGAGATGGTCCCGCCGAGTTGGTCGGCCAACGTCACCATGTCTTTCATCCGCGTTTTGGCGAATTGCAGATTTTCTACCTGCCCCGCATTTTGCATGCTCAGCAGAAATGGAATAGACGTGTGCTCAAGGGGTGTGCCCTGGGGACGGGTGATGCTCTGTACCCGGGCGACTCCTTCGACTCGGAAAATCCCCTTGGCGAGCTTGTCCAAGACGAGGAAGTCGGCCGAATTGCGCATGTCGTGGTCGGACTCGACCATCAACATTTCCGGCATCATGCGCGCCTGCGAGAAGTGCCGCTCAGCGGCCGCCATGCCGGCGTTGCCCGGCATGGTCTTGGGCACGTAGTCCCGATCTTTGTAACTCACCTTGTACCCGGGAAGTGCCAGCAGCCCGACCAGGGCGACCGCGCACGTCGCGACGAAGATCGGCGCCGGCCAGCGCACGACTGCAGCGCCCACCCGTCGCCAGCCGCGCACGTTGAACGCTCGCTTGGGATCCAGAAGACCAAACCGACTCGCCACTGTCAGAACCGCGGGAACCAAGGTGAGTGCGACCGCGACGGCGACAATCATGCCCACTGCGCACGGGGCGCCCATGGTTTGGAAAACCGGCAATCGGGCGAAGCTGAGGCAATACGTCGCGCCGGCGATCGTCAAACCTGACGCCAAAACTACCGGAGCAACACCGCGATAAGCGGTGTAGTACGCCTGTTCCCGACTTTCGCCGGCCTGACGCGCTTCGTGATACCGCCCGATGAAGAAAATCCCGTAGTCCGTTCCCGCTGCGATCGCGAGAGATACCAGGATGTTGATGGCAAAAGTGGAAAGCCTGATGACGTCGTGATAGCTCAGGAAGGCGACGATTCCGCGAGCCGCCGCCAACTCGATCCCCACCATGGCCAACAACAGAACGACGGTAGTGATCGAGCGGTACACAAAAAGCAACATGATGAAGATCACCGCGACGGTTGTCACCATGATCTTCACGACCGTTTTGTCGCCGCTCTGGTTCGCGTCCGCTGTCAGCGCAGCGGGACCGGTGACGTAGGCCTTTACCCCGGTCGGCGCGGGAGTGCGTTCCACGATCTTTCGAACCGCATCGACAGAGTGGGCGGACTCCGTTTCGCCTTGGTTACCGGCAAGATTCAGCTGAACGTAGGCGGCCTTGCCGTCGGCGCTTTGCGCGCCGGCGGCCGTGAGCGGATCCCCCCAGAAATCCTGGATGTGCTGTACATGCCTGGCGTCAGCCCGAAGCTGACTGATCAGGGCGTCATAGTATTGGTGCGCTGCCGCGCCGAGGGGTTGGTCACTCTCCAAGACGATCATCGCCATGCTGTCGGAGTCGGATTCCTTGAACGCCTTGCCGATGCGCGCCATCGCCTTTACCGACGACGCGTCGTTGGCGTTCAGTGATACTTCCCGCTCTTTCGCGACCTCTTCCAGCGCGGGGACGCCGACACTCACCAACAGGGTGATCGCCAACCAGCCGAGGATGATTGGCACCGCCAATTTACGGACCGGACCCGCTGCCGGTGATCGTTTGATGCGCTCGTGGGCGCCGTGATGGGTGCTCATGTGCAGTCATCCAGCCGATGCATGTAGGTCTTCATGTGTCTCTCCGACGCGAGGCCGACCCGGATCGAAGACACGGTGGATCCCCCACTTCCGATCACCGTCAATACACCCGGCGGTCGCTCTACCCGCCTCAGCACATCAATGATCGGCATCCCCTTTACCCGTCCCGAACGCGAGCGGCGCCTCGATACGAGCGCGACCAGTATGCGATGAGTAAACCATGATGGGGCCACCACGTGTCAGGTTCTATTAGTGCATTGTCCAAGAATCAGCCGTCCCTCGCAATTGGAGGGTTTACCTGCGCATATTCCGATGCGCCGCAGGCCCAATTCGCCTTGTTTGCGGCTTTTGAGTAGTCGACTGATCAGCGAACACCGTTGGCGCGAAGGACATCTCGCGGCCACGGGAGCTTCCGGTGGATAGGCCAGCCTATAGCTCGAACGGACCCAGCCCGGCAGGTTGAGCCAGCATGCAGAGTGGCCCTGCCGCTCATGTCATACTGCCCCGATGGTTTCCACCACCAACCGGCTGATCTTCAATCCGTTGACGTATCGCGTCATCACAAATCCATCGATTTACAACTTCCTTTTCACCTCATCCCCCGCGAAACGGTTCGCGAGACAAACTCGCTGGATCAGCGATGATGACTGGTTGTTCCTTAACTTCTGCTACGACGACCCGTCCATGGGCCTGCAGCTCGATGAATCCGACGAACACAACCGGTACTCGATCCAGCTCTACCACCGCACCGCGACCCAGGTTGACCTCGCGGGCAAAAAGGTGCTGGAAGTCAGTTGTGGCCACGGTGGCGGCGCCTCGTATCTCGTGCGCACCCAGCACCCCGCCTCCTACACCGGGCTCGACCTGAACGCGGACGGCGTCGCGTTCTGCAAGAAACGGCACCACCTGGCCGGCCTGGATTTCGTCGAGGGCAACGCATTGGACCTACCGTTCCCCGACGGCTCGTTCGACGCGGTGCTCAACGTCGAAGCCTCGCACCTCTACCCCGACGTGCCGCGCTTTCTGGCCGAAGCGGCCCGCGTCCTGACTCCGGGTGGGCATTTTCTGTACGCCGATTTCCGGCGGCGTCGCGACTTGGCCGAGTGGGACGCGCAGCTGGCCAACGCCCCGCTGCGGTTGGTGTCGAAGGACGTCATCGACAAGCAGGTGCTGCGCGGGATGGAGAAAGACCGGCCGCACAAGCACGATCTCACCAGCCGCCACGGTGGCGTAGCCCGCTTTGCCAGCGATATGACCGACTGGGCATTCTGCCGCGCGGTGGAAAACGGGGAGTTCTCCTACCGCGTGTACTGCTTCGCCAAGGACTAACGTCTCGTTCTGCCTGCACAGGGTAAATTCGGGGAACCTGGCACGGAGAGGGGGACGACATGGCAACGGCGACAACTGAGCCGGTACGGCTGCCGCCGGGACCGCGGCTACCCAAGACCATCCAGGGCCTCGCGTTGTTGACCGCGCTGTGCGAAGTGATCCCCGTGCTTGGCAAGCGCTACGGCAGCGAATGCACCATCAATCTGCCGATCTTCGGAAAGACGGTGGTGGTCAGCGACGCAGCCCTGGTTAAAGAGGTCTTCTCGGCGAGCGGCGACCTTCTCGAGCGCCCGACCAACCTCGGCGAGGTATTCGGTCCCGGGTCGACGTTCCTCCTCAACGGCGAGGAGCACCTCGAGCGCCGACGAGTGATACTTCCGGTGTTTCACGGCAAGCGGGTGGACGCCTATGAGCACATCATCGAAGAAGAGGTGCTGCGCGAAACCGCGAA
>NZ_JBATXN010000680.1:0-1501 GCF_049673265.1 Mycobacterium sp.
GGAGGAACAGATTCTGGACTCCGCGATCCAAAGCCAGATCGCCGCCGGGGGAGTGGACGCCGCCAACCCGGTGGTGGTCTTCGGCTGGTCGCAGAGCGCGGATTTCTCCGGGCTGACCGAGCCGGAACTCGCCGCCCAAGGTGTGCTCAGCGATGACGTGCACTTCATCATGGTCGGCGATGCCAGCAATCCCGACGGCGGCTTGCTGGAACGCTTCGACATCCCCGCTGGTTCGGATCCGTCGGTGCCGAGCCTGGGCATCACGTTCGACGGCGCCACGCCGGCCGATTTGTTTCCGACAGACATCTACACCAACGAATACGACGGCTTCGCCGACTTCCCCAAGTACCCAATCGACTTCCTGTCCGACCTGAACGCGTTCTTGGGGATCCTCTTTGACCACATCACCTATCTCAACCCGCTTCTCGGCCAGCTCGCCGACGCAATCCAACTGCCGACATCGGCCGCCGACACGCTGACCAACTACTACATGGTTCCCGAGGATCTGCCGCTGCTGGACCCGCTGCGGCTGATCCCCGTCATCGGCAATCCGCTGGCCGATCTGCTGCAGCCCGACATGTCGGTGCTGGTCAACTATGGCTACGGCAGCATCACCGACGGCTGGAGCCCGGGGTTTGCCGACGTGCCCAGCCCGATGGGGCTACTCCCGACCGACCTCAACTTGGGCGACGTGTTCACCGCTCTGGTCAACGGGATCCCGCAAGGCATCACCGCCGCCATCAAAGATCTGCAGGATCCTGCTAATTACCAGGTCATTTCGTCCATTTTCGACAATCCGATAACCAATCAGCTGATCAGCATTGCGCACACGATGGGCTTCACCGACGCCACGAACCTGCAATCGCTGCTGAACATTCCGACGCTGCTGAGCCTTGCGCAAACCGCGTTGAGTCATTTCGCCAACTTCCCGATTTCGGATGCGACGCTGCTCTCGTCGCCGACCGAGCTCATCAACGATTTCAGCGCCACCCTGTCGGCCGACTACGCGACCCTGGTGCCCGTCGCCGACACCGTCACCGCGCTGCTCACCAGCCTGCCCTCCTATGACATCAGCCTCTTTACCGATCAACTCGAGGCCGGGAATCTGCTTGGCGCCATTGGTGATCCGATCGCCGCCGACATCGCGCTGGTGCCGTTCGCCTTCGGCTATGGGGCGGCCGCACCCGTCCTGGAGGCGGCCGCAGGGACGCTGCTCAACCTGGTGGACCTGATCCCGGGGCTCTAGTTCAGCCAGCGTGAGCCGCGAAGAACTGCCAGATGGTCTGGGTGGCGTTCAACGCGTTGCGCGGGCCCAATCGTTCGAGAAACGTGGTCCCGCCGGGCCACTGGTGTCGACCGCCCTCGACGGTGACCAACTCGACGCCGCGATGCTCGGCGCACGCCGCGGTCGATGTGGTGACCAGGGCCGTGGTTTTGACATCGGGCGGGTCGCACTGGTCGACCTTGCGCCAGAACGCGTCGACGTCGGGTATCGGTGGGC
>NZ_JBATXN010000681.1:0-12253 GCF_049673265.1 Mycobacterium sp.
GCGAGTTCGCCGCCGAGGAGCGCGGTTACACCGCCACCAAGCACCAGCGCGAGGTCGGTGCCGGTTACTTCGACCGCATCGCCACCACGGTGGACCCGACCTCGTCGACGACGGCCCTGGCCGGCTCGACCGAAGAGGGCCAGTTCCACTGAGGACGAGCCGCTTGCCGCGAGGAAGAAGTGGAACCGACAAGCGGTATCCACTAAGCCACTGAGCCACTGGCGCCGAGCGTGAAACTGTTGCTAGTTTTCGTCTGATTTTCGCAACAGTTTCACGCTCGGCGTTTATTCAAAGGAGAAACGTGTCGATTGAGCGCGTGGGAGTCATCGGCGCCGGGCAGATGGGCGCGGGCATCGCCGAAGTGTCGGCAAAGGCCGGCGCCGACGTGGTGGTCTACGAGCCCACCGGCGAACTGGCCGCCGCAGGCAAGGCCCGGATCGAGGCGTCGCTGGAACGTGCGGTCAGCAAGGGCAAGCTGTCCGCTGACGATCGCGACGCGACCCTGGCCAGGCTGCGCTACACCAGCGCGCTGACCGACCTCGCCGACCGCGAGCTGACCATCGAGGCGATCGTCGAGAACGAGGCCGTCAAGGCCAAGGTCTTCGCCGAGCTCGACGAAATCATCACCGACCCCACCGCCGTGCTCGCGTCCAACACCTCGAGCATCCCGATCATGAAAATCGCTGCGGCGACCAAGAATCCGGGCCGCGTGCTGGGGCTGCACTTCTTCAACCCGGTACCGGTCTTGCCGCTTGTCGAGCTGATCAACACGCTCGTCACCAATAACGAGGCGCTTGAGCGCGTCGAACACTTCGCCAGCGAGGTGCTCGGCAAGAAGGTGGTGCGCTGCGGCGACCGCTCCGGCTTCGTGGTCAACGCTCTGCTAGTGCCCTACCTGCTGTCGGCCATCCGGATGGTCGAGTCGGGCGTCGCGTCGATCGAAGACGTCGACACCGCCATCGTTGCCGGCCTGTCGCATCCGATGGGTCCGCTGCGGCTGTCCGACCTCATCGGGCTCGACACGATGAAGCTGATTGCCGACGCGATGTACGACGAGCTCAAGGACGCCCACTACGCCCCGCCGCCGTTGCTGCAACGGATGGTCGAGGCCGGTCAGCTGGGCAAGAAATCCGGCCAGGGCTTCTACTCCTACTGACGTTCCCGCTTCGCCAGTTGCGGTGCGCGCCACGCCATTCGGCTGTCCGGCGGTTTGGCGCTCCGGTATCGTGGAATGCACGGGTCGGGCGAGCTACATGCGCTACCTAAGGGGCTGCGCCGACTTCTTCCGCCGAGGAATTACCGAGGTCGCCCAGTTCACCATGACCAAGTAGCCGTCGGTCAGGCGGCCGGTTTTTCCATCGTGAACTGGCACACATTGGTGTAGCCGTCGCGGAACAGCTCCCGGCAACCGGTCAGGTACTTCATGAAGGTGTTGTATTCGTCTTCGCCTTTGAGCTCGATCGCCTCGTCCTTGTGCGCTTCCAGCCCCTTGGCCCACGTGTCCAAGGTGCGAACGTAGTTGTGCCCGATCATGTGGTGGCGGGTGATATCGAAACCGGCACCGGTCGCGTACTCGTCGACAACGGGAATTGTCGGCAACCGCCCGCCGGGATAGATCTCCCTCCGGATGAAGCTGATGAACCGGATCAGCGACATCGTTCGCTTCAGCCCCATCTGCTGGCCTTCTTCTTCAGTGGGCACCACGATCGAGTGCAACAGCATGACGCCATCGTCGGGCAGCACGTTGTAACACATCTTGAAGAAGTCGGCGTATCGCTCGAAAGTGCCTACGCCGTCCGCAAAATGCTCGAACGCGCCCAGCGACACGATGCGGTCCACCGGTTCGTCAAATTGCTCCCAGCCCTGCAGCCGAACGTCTTTGGTCCGCGGAGAGTCCATCTCGGCGAACTTTTGCTGGCAGTGCGCCAGCTGGTTATCGCTCAACGTCAGCCCGATCACGTTGACGTCATACTTTTCGATCGCGTGCCGCATGGTGGAGCCCCAGCCGCAACCGATGTCGAGCAGCGTCATGCCGGGCTTGAGCCCTAGCTTGCCCAGCGCCAGATCGCGCTTCGCGCGCTGCGCCTCTTCCAACGTCATGTCGTCGCGCTCGAAGTACGCGCAGCTGTAGGTCATCGACGGATCGAGCCAGAGCTTGAAGAATTCGTTCGAGCGGTCGTAGTGCGACTTGATGTTGCCGACATCTGGCTTCAGAGCCGTCTCACCAGCGTTTTCACTTCCGCGTCTCATCATGGCCGAACCTATACCCCTCGTCAGGTCGCGGCAATCACCGCCGACATTCAACTTATCCGTGTCCAGTTTTCGACAGCCCGATTTGGGCCGATCGAAAGTTTATTCGTAGCCGCGGGGCCAGCAGACTGGTGCAAAGGGCTGTGAAGCCATCACGCAGCGGAGTCGTCAGCTGCCAAACCCGTCGCTGGCAGCCGGCGGTGGTGCCGGGATACCTGCGACGCCAAGGCGGCTGGCGGCAAAGGCTGCGCCCTGGTCAACCATGCCGGCGTCGGTTGCGTAGTCGTCGTGGGCGGCGAAGTTGAGACCGTCGGAGCAAACCGGGTCGTCGGCCTCGCACACTTTGATGGTCTTGGCTTCATAGGCCGGCCCGATGACGACCGGTGGTTGGCCGAGGAAGTTCATCGCCCGCACGTTCGGCATGCCGAACAGGACGACCGCGGCGACGTGGTTAGCTACCTGCGGCGCAAGAGGTTTCGGCACGGTCGCAGGATCGACGCCCTCCGGTACCTCAGCCGATGTGACGAAACCCATCACGGCCGCGCCTTGGGAGTAGCCCCCGAGCACCATCTTTGTCCGAGGACAGCTGCCCGCCATGGAAACCACGTGAGCGCCGGCGTCGCGGATACCGTCGAGGCCGGTCTCCCAGTCGCTGCTGGCCGGGTAGTTGACCGGATACACCCCCAACGACTTCCCGCCGAGGCGCGAGCGCAGCGAGTCGACGAACGCCTCTCCGGTCGGGCCGACACCGGGAGGCGCGCCGGTACCCCGAGCGAACACGACCTCTACGTCAGGACATGTGTCAGCGGACGCCGGCGGTATGCCCAGCGGTGCACTGAGCGTCGCCGCTAGAGCCACGATCGCGGCTTCCGTCGATCTGATGACGTTCATTGCCTCCTCCAGCGGGTGTCTGGTCCACCGGTTCACGCCATGCCGACCCTGGCGTGAGCACATTACCCTGCTGTCGATACGGCGAAACGCGTTGATTACACCAATTTCTGGGGTGCTGGAGATCACCGTTAAAGATTGAGAATGGCGTGGTCTACGTGTGTGAGGGTTTCCGATGAGACGTTGCCGGAGATGGCGTCCAGGAAGCGTTCGGCGAGATCTCGCACCTTGGTGTTGGTTTGCTGCGAGCGCCAGACGAGAACGTCGAATGCCCGTTCCGCGCTGACACCATACGTCGCCATCAGCACCCCTTTCGCCTGCTCGATCCGATCCCGCGATGCAGTGACGCCGGTAACCACCGCCTGGATGTCGGCCTCCAGTTCCTCGGTGACGTCGATGTAGAAGCCGGAGGTGCCGATCACCTTGCCGGTGTCGTCGCGCGCGCTGTCGCCGACAACGACGACCCAATGGGTGCGTCCGGCGGCGTCGATGATGCGGTGGCGGCTGCTGAACAACGCTCCCTTCTTCACCCGGTGCAAGATGGCTGCGACCCGTGCGCGGTCTTCGGGATGGGTGTGTTGAAGTAGCAGGGCATTGCTGGGGGCGATTGTTCCGGGCTGGTAGCCGTGCATGCGCGCCAGCGCACCTGACCACTCCCAACGCTGGGCGTCGACGAAGAAGCGAAACGTGCCGCAGCATTCCGTGCCGCAGGCACTGCCTTGGTCGATCGCCTCTGGTGGCTCTCGCACTTCTGACATTGACGGCCCCGATCGACGCGATAGGTCTGCGTGTGATCTCGGGATACCCAATCGCGATCAGCTGCTCACGTTGCGGTTTGACGCTTTGTCAGGGCGCATTGTTGGGTAAATGATCGTCGGAAGGGCCGTCGAGGAAGGAGACGAAGCGTTGGCGCAGCGGTCGACGGGTAATGGTCTTCCCGATGTGGTCGTCACCGGCATCGCAATGACGACCGCCCTTGCCACCGACGCCGACAGCACCTGGAAAAAGCTGCTGGACAAGCAGAGCGGGATCCGCAAGCTCGATGATTCATTCGTCGCGGAGTTCGACCTACCGGTTCGTATAGGTGGACATCTGCTCGAGGATTTCGACCACGAGCTGTCGCGGGTAGAGCTGCGCCGGTTTCTGCGTCTGCAAAAGATGTCGACCGTCGTGGGGCGGCGAGTGTGGGCGAACGCTGGCTCGCCCGAGGTCGACACCAACCGGTTGATGGTTTCCATCGGCACCGGGATGGGCTCGACCGACGAGATGGTGGTCGCTTACGACGACATCCGCCAACGCGGCATTCGAGCCATCGGGCCGTTGGGCGTGCAGAAAGCCATGCCCAACGCGGCGGCCGCGGCGGTCGGCCTGGAACGTGGCGCTAAAGCGGGCATCACCACGCCGGTATCTGCCGATGCCTCCGGCGCCGAGGCCATCGCCTGGGCGTGGCGCGAAATCGTGCTCGGCGAGGCCGACATCGCGATCTGCGGCGGCGTCGAGACAAGGATCGAAGCCGTCCCGATCGCCGCATTCACTCAACTGGACTTGTTATCGACGAACAACGAAGATCCGGCCGGCGCGTGCCGCCCGTTCGACAGGGATCGCGACGGCTTGGTGTTCGCCGAAGCCGGTGCGCTGATGGTGATCGAGACCGAGGACCACGCAAAAGCTCGCGGCGCCAACATCTTCGGGCGGCTGATGGGAGCCGGCATCACCTCCGACGGCTACCACATCGTGGCGCCGGACCCCAGCGGAGCACGGGCCGGTCACGCGATCACGCGGGCGATCGAGCTTGCCGGCCTGACGGCGGGCGACATCGATCACGTCAACGCGCACGCCGCCGGCACCGTCGCCGGCGACCTCGCTGAGGCGAAGGCAATCAACAATGCATTCGGCGCGCACCGGCCTGCGGTCTACGCGCCGAAGTCGGCGCTGGGCGATTCGACGGGCGCGGTCGGCGCAGTCGAGTCGATTCTCACCGTGTTGGCGCTGCGAGACGGCGTCATTCCGCCGACGTTGAACCTGCGCAATCTCGACCCGCAGATCGACCTGGATGTGGTGGTCGAGGAGCCGCGGGCGGGTGACTACCGGTACGCGATCAACGATTCATTCAGCTTCGGCGGCCACAACATCGCGCTGGCCTTCGGGCGCTACTGACATGTGCGTTATACAGTTCTTCGCGACAGCACAACGACCTGAACACGACTTGCTTTGAAAGGTCAATCTCGATGACGGACACCGGGTCGGGAGGCTCGACGAATTTGCGGCCTGCCTACGAGGACGTTCAAGCCCACTACGACCTCTCCAACGAGTTCTTCGGACTGTTCCAAGACCCGACGCGCACCTACAGCTGCGCGTTCTACGAACGCGATGACATGACGCTGGAAGAGGCCCAGATCGCCAAGATCGACCTCGCCCTCGGCAAGCTGGGGCTGGAGCCCGGAATGACGTTGCTCGACGTCGGCTGCGGCTGGGGCTCGGTGATGAAACGCGCAGTCCAACGGTATGACGTCAATGTCGTCGGGCTGACGCTGAGCAAGAACCAACGCGCTCTGGGCCAACAGTTGCTGGACCAGATCGACACCGGGCGCTCCCGGCGCATGCTGCTACGCGGCTGGGAGGAGTTCGACGAGCCCGTCGACCGCATCGTCAGCATCGAAGCATTCGAGGCTTTCCCTAAATCGCGCTACAAGGCCTTCTTCGATACGTGCTACCGCGTCATGCCCAGCGATGGCCGAATGGTCCTGCAGACGATCATGGGGCACCCGCTCAAGCGCTGGCCCGAGATGGGCATCCCGATCACCATGACCGATCTCCGCTTCATGCGGTTCATCGCCGCTGAGATTTTTCCCGGCGGTGCAGTGCCGTCCGACGAAGACGTCGTCGAATACTCAACAGCCGCAGGGTTTTCGGTAGAAGAACTGCAAAAAATGACCGATCACTACGTTCGGACGCTCGATACCTGGTCCAACAAGCTAAAAGCCGCCCGTGACGAGGCCATCGCGGTGACCTCGACGGAGGTCTACGACCGTTACATGCGTTATCTGATCGGGTGTTCGGACTTCTTCCAGCGCAACGTATCCGAGGTAGGCCAGTTCACCCTCGTGAAGGGCTAGGGCCAAGCCCACTGACCGGGCAGCAGTGCACCAATCGCCAGGCCCACCACTAGCAATGCACCCGCTTGGCGCACGTGCACCCAGGCCAGCGCGGCGTACCACAGTGGCCACACCGGGAAGTCGGCCGGCGGCTCGTCGGGTGGCGGGCGGCGGAAATACGGCCACACTTTGACAAGTCGCGGCAGCGCCGCGACGACAAGCAACGCCGGCCACGGCATCGCTTTGGCCAGCACAGCGGCCACAACCAGCAGGTAGAACCCGACCATCATGCCCAGCGTCACCGCGCGAGCACGTGCCTCCCCGAAGATCACCGGCAACGTGTGGATGCCAAGCGGCTGGTCGTAAGGGATCTTGTCGATGTGCTTGCCCATCAACACTGTGGTGCACAGCAGCCCGTAGGGCACCGACACCAGCAGCACATCCCAGCCGACGTTGCCCACCGCTGAGTAGTAGGTCCCGCAGACCATCAGCGGTCCCCACACCACCAGCACATCCGGCTCGCCGAGGCCACGCTTCTTGAGTCGTACCGGCGGCGCGGTGTAGGCGACGCTGAGCACGAAACCCGACAACGCGAACGCCAGCACCGGCCAGCCGCGCGCCCAGGTCAGCACGATCAGGATCGCCAGGTCGGCCACGTTGACGACGGCGATCGCGGTGAGCAGGGTGCGGCGGCTGACCAGACCCGAGAGGACGGGGTGCGGGGCATACAGCGCGCGCGGATACGTGGAGCTGTCGAGGCCGGTCTGGGTGTCGAACAGGTCGTTCATCAAGTTGTTAGCGGTGTGAGCCAACAGGATTCCGGCGATGGCGAGAACCAGCCAGCGCCAATCGAATCCGGGACGGCCAATCGCCAACAGCGCTGCGACCAGGCCGGCGAAGAGGGTCATCGGCAGCACCGCGGCGCGGGTGACGACGATCCAGCGGGTGACGAAGTCGACCGGCCCGTCCGGCGGCGGGTTGGTGGTGCGCAGGGCATACGACCAGGAGCTGAGCCCGGACCGAACCGTCAGGTGGGTCATATTAGGAACCTAGCGGCGGCACGATCGGCGACGGATGCGGTTGGCCGCGGAACTTCTCCAGCGATCCGCCGACCTCCACGATGCCGCACAGCGCGCTCCAGCTCAGCATCGTCAGGTAGTCGATCAGCTCGTCGGCGCTCATCCGCGGGTCGAGCAACCACGAGTGGGTGGCCAGCTGGACACCGCCGACGATGTGGTACGCCCACGGGTCCACCCCGCCGACATCCATTCCAGCCGCCGTCATGCGACGGCGCAGCACCACCGCGAGCATGCGGGCAATGATCCGCTCGGAGTCGGCGACCACCTTGTTCTTGCTGGCCGAACTGTTGGCCATCACGAACCGGTACGGCTCGGGTTCGTTGGCCACAGTTTGCACGTAGACCCGGATGATTTCCCGGGTCAGGTCGAAGCCGTCCAGGTTCGACGACAGGGCGGCCGCCATGTTGGGGATCAGGGTGATCTGCGCGAACCGCATCATCACCGCGGTGGTCAGATCGTTCTTGTCGACGAAGTAGCGGTAGAGCACGGTCTTGGAGACGCCGATTTCACTGGCGATCTCATCCATGCTCACGAAGCGACCACGCCGTCGGATCGCGTCGATCGTCCCGTCGATCAGCTCATTGCGACGTTCGACCTTGTGCTGATGCCAACGCCGCTTCCGGCCATCGGTTTTTACCGTTCCGGCTCGAACCTGAGGTGCCACTATCGCCGATTCCCATTCGCTAGTCGTTCTTAATAGTACGGGTTATCGGCGACGGTTTCTCGGCCCGCACCTCAGAAGATGCCGATTCGCCCTCGGGTCGGTAACAGTTACCGCTACCCGCTTCGCACCCGAACGGCCACGTGGATAGCGGATGATGGTGGGGTGGCACTTGCACCCCACCCGGGACCCAAGCATCGAGCCGATCCGCGAGCCCCGCGGGCGGCACGAACGGACCTGGTGACGCTGCCCGCGCTGGGGGCCCGCAAACCCGCGTCGTTCGCTGAGTCATTCGCCGGGGCCGACCCACAGGCCGACGCTGAGCGGCGCCGGGCACTGCGACGAATGAAAGTCGTGGCGCTGAGTTTTCTGATCGGCGCAACCGGATTGTTTCTGGCCTGCCGGTGGGCGCAGTCCAGCGGTGTCAACGCCACCTGGGTCGGCTATGTGGGGGCCGCAGCGGAGGCCGGCATGGTCGGTGCGTTGGCGGACTGGTTTGCGGTGACCGCACTGTTCAAGCACCCGCTCGGGATCCCGATCCCGCACACCGCGATCATCAAGCGCAAGAAAGACCAGCTCGGCGAGGGCCTGGGCACCTTCGTGCGGGAAAACTTCCTGTCTCCGGAGGTGGTGGGGACCAAGCTTCGTGACGCGCAGATCCCGAGCCGCCTGGGCAAGTGGTTGTCGGAGACTTCGCATGCCGAACGGGTGGCCGCCGAGACGGCCACCGTGCTGAGAGTCCTGGTGGAACTGCTGCGCGACGAGGACGTGCAGCAGGTCATCGACCGGATGATCGTGCGGCGCATCGCCGAGCCGCAGTGGGGGCCGCCGGTGGGCCGGGTGTTGGCCACGCTGCTGGCCGAACACCGGCAGGAGGCGCTGATCCAGTTGTTGGCCGACCGGGCATTTCAGTGGTCGCTGAACGCCGGAGAGGTCATCCAGCGGGTCGTCGAACGCGATTCGCCGAGCTGGTCGCCGCGGTTCATCGACCACCTCGTTGGCGACCGCATCCACCGCGAGCTGATGGACTTCACCGACAAGGTGCGCCGCAACCCGGATCACGAGCTGCGCCGGTCGGCGACCCGCTTCCTGTTCGAGTTCGCCGACGATCTGCAGCACGACGATGCGACGATCGCGCGGGCCGAGGCGGTCAAAGAGCAGTTGATGGCCCGGGAGGAAGTCACCAACGCCGCGGCGACGGCCTGGAAGACGCTGAAACGCCTGGTGCTTGAGGGTGTCGACGACCCGTCCAGCGCGTTGCGCACCCGGATAGCCGACGCGGCGGTGCGCATAGGGGAGTCGCTGCGCGACGACGCCGAGCTGCGAGACAAGGTCGACAACTGGATCGTGCGAGCTGCCGAGCACCTGGTTGCCCAGTACGGGGTAGAGATCACCGCGATTATTACCGACACCATCGAGCGCTGGGACGCCGAGGAGGCCAGCCGGCGCATTGAGCTGCACGTAGGCCGTGACCTGCAGTTTATTCGGATCAACGGTACCGTGGTGGGCGCGCTGGCAGGGCTGGCCATCTTCGGACTAGCGCAGCTGCTGTTCTAGAGCACTGCTAACTAGTGCTTGCAAAAGTTAGCACTAGGTTCTACTGTGGCACGCGTCAGCACCGACCCATCCGACACAAGGACTCAAGGAACCGTCATGCCGCAGGAGGAGAAGCTTTCCGCTGTGGTGTCGACCGCTGCGTCCGATATCGGCAGCTTCATCCGGACGCAGCGTGAGGCGGCGCAAGTGTCGGTGCGACAGTTGGCGGAAAAAGCCGGTGTCAGCAATCCGTACCTCAGTCAGATCGAGCGCGGATTGCGTAAACCGTCCGCTGATGTGCTCAACCAGATCGCCAAGGCGTTGCGAGTCTCCGCCGAGGTTCTTTATGTGCAGGCCGGGATTCTCGAGCCCAGCGTGAGCAGCGAAGTCCGCGACGCCATCATCACCGACACGGCGATCACCGAGCGGCAGAAACAGGTGCTGCTGGACATCTACACGTCGTTCGTCCAGCAGAACGAAGCTGCCCGTGAGGAGACCGCACCTGCTTAAACCCTTCAACCCTGCCTAGCTCGTGATTGAGCAATGCCAACCGATAGCACCAATGAAAACGACGAAAGGAAACACGATGGCCGACAACGCGACCATTGAGGACCTGAAGGCCCCGCTGCTTGCTGCGCTGGGCGCCGCCGATCTGGCTTTGGCCACGGTCAACGACCTGCTTCTCGAGTTGCGCGAGCGCGCCGAGGAGACCCGCACCGACACCCGCAGCCGGGTCGAGGAGAGCCGCGCTCGTCTGACCAAGCTGCAGGAGGACCTGCCCGAGCAGCTGCGCGACCTGCGCGACCGTTTCACCGCTGAGGAGCTGCGCAGCGCCGCGGAAGGCTATGTCGAGGCGGCGACCTCTCGCTACAACGAGCTGGTCGAGCGCGGCGAAGCCGCTCTTGAGCGGCTGCGCAGCCAGGCCGGCTTCGACGACGCGTCGGCGCGTGCCCGGGAAAGCGTCGACCAGGCCGTCGAGCTGACCCAGGAGGCCCTGGGCACCGTTGCTTCGCAGACCCGCGCGGTCGGCGAGCGCGCCGCCAAGCTGGTCGGCATCGAACTGCCCAGCAAGAAGGCCCCGGCCAAGAAGGCTCCAGCCAAGAAGGCCCCGGCCAAGAAGGCTGCCGCCAAGAAGGCTCCGGCCAAGAAGGCTGGCGCCAAGAAGGTCACCCAGAAGTAGTACCTGCTCTACCTCGACTCCGAGTCGCCCGCGCGGGCGGCTCGGAGTCGACGTTTTCGGCGCCGCCCGCTTACGCTTACTGGGTGGACCTAGTGAATACCGTCTTGGCCGTCTTGCTGGTCGTCATATTGATCACGACGCTGTACGCCTTTGTGCATGCGGCGATGCAACGGCCCGACGCGTACACCGCCGCGGACAAGCTGACCAAGCCGGTCTGGTTGGTGATCCTCGGTGCCGCCCTTCCTTTGGCCTACCTGCTCAACGTGCTCGGGATGGCGATCGCCGCCTGCGCAGCGGGTGTCTATTTGGTTGACGTTCGGCCCAAACTTCTTGAGATTCAGGGCAAGTCGCGATAGCAGGATGCGAGTTCTGACCCTCGCGGCGACGGCCATTGTCGCTTTGGTAGGTGCCTCTCCGGCATCGGCGGATCCGGACGCCGAAGCCCCGGCCGTGCCGCCGTTCGTCGACCACACGCAGTGGGCGCAGTGGAACCAGCTGCCCAGCCTTCGTGTGTATCCGACAGCGTCCGGGCGGGCGGCCGCCAGGCAGTTCGGTTCGGCCGGTGCCGATGCCGACGAGGCGTGGTCTGAGGTGCTCGCCCAGGCGCCCGATGCCGCTACCCCGGGGATGCGCGAGCAGTTTCTCTGCCATTGGGAGTTGGCCGAGGTAGTCGAGCCCGGCAAGATCAGCTGGAACCTCGAGCCGTGGCGCCCGGTCGTCGACGCCGCCACGATGGTCGGATCCGGATGCAACCCCGGCGGTTCCGAGGAGAGCTTTTGATGCCCGGCCGACCGACGCGCGCCCAGGTGGCGGCCCTCGTCGATCACACCCTGCTCAAACCGGAGGCCACCGCAGCTGACGTGGCCGCCGTGGCGGCCGAAGCCGCGGCACTGGGCGTCTACGCCGTATGCGTGTCGCCGTCGATGGTGCAGCACGCCAACGCGGCGGGAGTGCGGGTGGCCGCGGTGGCGGGCTTCCCGTCGGGTAAGCACCTGCCTGAGATGAAGGCAGGGGACGCGACGCTGGCCGTGGCGTCCGGTGCCAGCGAGATCGACATGGTGATCGACATCGGCGCCGCCGTTGCCGGTGACGTCAACGCGGTGCGGTCAGAGATCGCGACTGTGCGCGCAGCGGTCCCCACCGCCGTGCTCAAGGTGATCGTCGAGTCGGCGGTGCTGTTGACCCTGGCCGGCGAGCAATCCCTGATCGACGTCTGCCGCGCCGCCGAAGACGCGGGCGCAGATTTCGTGAAGACCTCGACGGGTTTTCATCCTGCCGGCGGGGCCTCGGTGGCCGCGGTCGCGCTGATGGCCGACGCCGTCGGCGGACGGCTGGGCGTCAAGGCCAGCGGCGGCATCCGCACTGCCGCCGATGCTCTGGCGATGCTCGACGCGGGCGCCACGCGGCTCGGGCTGTCCGGCACCCGGGCGGTGCTCGACGGCGTGGACTAGACGTTGGCGAAGCAGGGATCCTGGCTGCTGCTGCTGCCGCCGCCGCTGGCGGGGATGGTGGCGTTGCTGGTCGAGAAGGTGGCCTCAACCCCGGTGCTGGTGACCTTCACGCT
>NZ_JBATXN010000682.1:0-4451 GCF_049673265.1 Mycobacterium sp.
GGCACATCGCCTGGGCCGAGGCGATGCCATGACACCGACGGGGCGTGGCAACAGGCATGCTGTTCGCAGCCTTGCGTGACATGCAATGGCGAAGGCGCCGCCTCGTCATCGCGATCGTCAGCACCGGGTTGGTTTTTGCGATGACGCTCGTTCTGACCGGTCTTGCCAACGGCTTTCGGGTGGAGGCGCAGCAGACTGTCGACTCCATGGGCATCGACAGATTCGTGGTCAAATCCGGTGCGGCTGGACCGTTTCTGGGGTCAACACCATTCGCCCAAGTTGACCTGACGCGGGTGGCCGGTGAACCCGGCGTCGCCGCAGCGGCTCCACTGGCCACCGCTGCGGTGACGATCAAGGAGGGCTCGGCGACGCGAAACACCACGGCCTTCGGCGCGCCGGAGTACGGACCCGGCATGCCAGTTGTCTCGCAAGGAGAAGCGCCCTCGACACCGGACGAGGTCGCGGTGTCGAGCACGCTGGGCCGTCACCTCGGTGATGCTCTAGACGTCGGCGCCCACACATTGCGGATCGTCGGCATTGTGCCCAATTCCACCGCACTGGCCAAGACGCCCAACATCTTCCTGACAACCGAGGGCCTACAGCAGCTGGCATATAACGGTCAGCCGATGGTCACGTCGATCGGGATCGTCGGCACGCCCCAGCATCTTCCCGACGGCTACCAAACCGTTGAGCGTGCGGCCGGTGTCAACGACCTGTTGCGACCGTTGAACGTCGCGGTCAGTGCGATCACGATCGTGGCTCTGCTGCTATGGATCGTGGCGGTGCTGATCGTCGGGTCAGTGGTGTATCTTTCGGCGCTCGAGCGGATGCGCGATTTCGCCGTGTTCAAGGCGATCGGGGTGCCGACCCGGTCGGTTCTGGCCGGGCTCGCGCTGCAGGCTGTCGTCGTCGCGCTGCTCGCCGCCGTGGTCGGCGTCATCCTTGCCCAACTATTGGCGCCGCTGTTCCCGATGACGGTCGTCGTGCCGATGGATGCCTACCTGGCGCTGCCGCTGATCGCGGTCGCGATCGGTTTGCTGGCCAGCGTCGCTGGGCTTAGGCGCGCGGTGGCGGTCGACCCCGCGCTTGCATTCGGAGGTCCTTGAGCGGTGGGCGATCTCAGCATCCAAGAACTCGTCGTCGAGTACTCCAGTGGTGGGTACGCGGTCCGGCCGATCAACGGGCTGAGCCTCGACGTTTCGGCGGGATCACTGGTGATTCTGCTGGGGCCCAGCGGGTGCGGAAAGACGACGCTGTTGTCTTGCCTCGGCGGCATCTTGCGACCCAAAAGCGGTGCGATCAAGTTCGGTGGCGTCGACGTCACCACGCTCGACGGCCGTGAGCTGGCCAAGTACCGGCGCGACGAGGTTGGCATCGTTTTCCAGGCCTTCAACTTGGTGCCGAGCCTCACCGCGTGCGAGAACGTGATGGTCCCGCTGCGCGCGGCGGGCTGGTCACGTGCGGCTTCGCGTCAGCGTGCCGAGGAACTGTTGAAGCGCGTCAACCTCGCGGACCGCATGAAACACCGACCGGGTGACCTCAGCGGAGGCCAACAGCAGCGCGTCGCGGTCGCCCGCGCGATCGCGCTGGAGCCGCCGTTGATCCTCGCCGACGAGCCGACCGCCCACCTCGACTTCATCCAGGTGGAGGAGGTGCTGCGGCTGATTCGCTCGCTCGCCGAAGGTGAGCGCGTGGTGGTGGTCGCCACCCACGACAGCCGGATCCTGCCGATGGCCGATCACGTCGTCGAGATGGTACCGACGCTGGCGTCGACGAATCGGCCACCGGAGACCGTTCATCTGAAGGCGGGCGAGGTGCTCTTCGAGCAATGCACGATGGGCGAGCTGATCTACGTCGTCTCCGAGGGTGAGTTCGATATTGTGCGCGAATTAGCCGATGGCGGTGAGGAATTGGTGAAGGTCGCCGGGTTCGGCGACTACTTCGGCGAAATCGGTGTGCTGTTCAACCTGCCGCGCTCGGCGACGGTGCGGGCCCGAACTGATGCGACAGCCGTCGGATACACCGCGCAGGCGTTTCGCGAGCGGCTCGGCGTCAAGGGTCTGAGCGACTTGATCGAACGTCGCGAGCTTGCCATCGACTGACCCGGCGCCACGAGCTCGAGGCCGGATATAAAGGAGAGCGTGGCTCTAAGCTTCTCCGACGTCATCAAGTCCAGGTACCTGCTGCTGACGACCTTCACCAAGGACGGCCGTCCCAAGCCGACGGCGGTCTGGGGTGCCCCTGAGGGCGACAAGCTGCTCGTCATCACCGACGACGGGTCGTGGAAAACCAAGCGGATCAGCAACACCCCTAGGGTGACGCTCGCCAAGAGCACCGCATTGGGCAAACCCAAGGGCGAAGAGGTCGAGGGCATTGCCCGGGTGCTGCCTAAGTCGGAGACCCAGCGGGTCTACAACGCCGTCCTCAAGAGGTACTGGTACCACGCGTGGTGGTTCTATGCGCATTCGCTTGTGCGCGGCGGCGTCGACAAGGTGCACGTCGGGCTGGAAATCAAGCCCGCGGCCAGCGACGATCCAGGTGTCTAGGGGGACTAAGCACAACCTTTACGAAAGCGTTATAGTAGCCGCATGCGTCTTCCTCGACTGAGCCTTGTCGTCCGCGCCGGCGTCGCCGCGCTCGCGCTCACTGCCGCCGCAACCGCTTTGCCGCGGGTCGCCGTGGCCGATCCTGGTCCTGGGTTTCAACCGTGCGACGGCTGCTCGTCCAACGATTCCACCGACGACTTCCCGATACCTCGGCGAATGATCGCGACGACCTGTACCGCTGAGCAACTGATGGCTGCCGCACGCGATTTCGAACCGGTGTATTACGAGCGGTACATGCGGGATTACGACAACCACCCGAACGTTCAGCAGGCGACTCAGGACAAGGTGCACTGGTTCTACTCGTTGTCGCCGGCAGACCGCAGGGCCTATTCGGCCAACTTCTATGCGCCTCAGATCAATCCGCTGAACTTGGCCTGGCCTAATCACATGAAGCTGTTCTTCAACAACAAGGGCGTTGTGGCCAAGGAAACCGAGAACTGCCAGAACTATCCGCCTGGCGACATGTCGGTGTGGAACTGGTAGGTCGCTAGCTCCTACGGCTCGGCCACCAAGCCGACGCACGTCGCTGTGATCAGCCGCGTCAACGCGGATGTGAAATCGATGTTCCACTCCGGCGGCAAGTCGGTCGCCTTTGCCTGCGCGTAAGCCTCGGCGAGTTTTTTCGGCGGGTTAGCCACCTGCCACAGGGGAGCTGCCAGCGAGTAAGCGGCGAGTATGACGTCGAATGCGCCCGCGCGACCCAGCCCCGGCAATGAATTCTCGATCGCATCCGCGAGCGAATTCACCGCCGCGCTGCTGACCTGCTTGACCTCGAGAACTCGGTCGATTTCCACCTCGTGCTCAAGGTGAAGATGCAGATTCGCGAGCAGGTCGCAGAACAACGGGTCGGCCGCCAGACCATCGGCTAACGCAGCGGCAACCCGCGACGGCGACATCGGACCGGGCTCACCCAACTTGTCACACACCGTGGCTGACCACCGCACCCAGCCTTCGGCGGCCAGATGCAGCAGCACCTCTTTGTGGGAGGTGAAGTAGCGGCGCACCGCGGAATAGTGCACACCGGCCCGGCTGGCGACATCGGTCAAGGTCACCGACGCGACACCGGATTCCAGCGCGAGCGAGCGGGCGGCCTCGACCAGCGCCGTTGCGCGTTGGCGCTTCTTGTCCTCGGTACGGGCTCGCTGGAACGTGAGGTGCGGCACCGCGCGAGAATAACGCAGGTTGGCCGATTGCGGGTGGGCGTAGAACCCGGTAGCGTCCGTTTACGCACGTAGCATGCGTTAAATTTGCACATGCTTCGACGTGTGCGGGAGTGCCGTCGAAAGGAGGCAACTATCCGGCTCGATGGCATGGTTTACTCGTCAAGGTTCGGCAGTGCCTGGTCGCCGGTGTGGCTCGGTCGAGGTGACTGTTTCGCACTCTGAGCCGCCCGACCGCGTTCGATATGCCGATGGGTGGCGTGGCCGGCCGATCCGCAGGCGCATATCTTCGAGCAAGTGGGATGCCGCCGACCAGAAAGACGCAAACGGTGAAGGGGATTTCGATTTTCAGGGTGCTGGAGCGGTCCTGGATTCCGCTCGTGATCGCGATGGTCGTCGTCCTCGGCGGATTCACGGTGTGGCGGATTCACGGCATATTCGGCTCAGACAAGCGGCCCTCGTATTCGGACAGCGGCAATAGCGACACCAAGCCCTTTAACCCCAAGCACTTGACCTACGAGGTTTTCGGTCCTCCCGGCACGGTGGCTGACATCAGCTACTTCGATGTCGACGCCGACCCGCGCCGCGTTGACGGCGCGCACCTGCCGTGGACGCTGAACCTCACGACGACATCGGCCGCAGTCATGGGAAACATTGTGGCCCAGGGCAATAGCGGCAGCATCGG
>NZ_JBATXN010000683.1:0-5029 GCF_049673265.1 Mycobacterium sp.
GACTTTTTGGGTCATGCATCCCAGTATGCTCCCGACACAACTACGGCACAAGGGCTTGCGGAGGGGTAGTACTTTGCCGACCGACTAATCCACGGATGCCCGCTTCATCCAGATTGCGGGTCGTGGATTGCGCGAAATCACAACCCTCAGCGCAATTTCGACAACAGGGCAAGCCTCAGGAGCTGAGGCAAACCGACGCCTCGGCGGTGTAGCACAGGAAAGTCAGCGTCTCCTGCAGGTACAGCTGCACGGTGTCGGCGTCGTGGGACAGGTAGCCGATCGACACGTCGGTGCCCAGCTGCAAGTCGAAGTCGCCGCCGCGGGTGGTCAACACGAATGCGCCGTCGATGGCCGGCGCCCAGATGATCTCGCCGTCGATCAGTCGGCGAATGTGTTCGCGGATCGGATAGCCGTGTTCGGTGGTCTCGCTGACTTTCGTGTAGGCGTCGGCAGACAGCAGCACCGAGTAGGGCCCGTCGACACCGGCCAGTCGCAGCTCGGACAACGCCTGTGAGATGACGTCGGGGAAGCCGCGTACTTCCTTGGGCAGTTTCAGCGGCGGGTTCGAGCTCGCACTGCGGATACCGTCGATCGACGCGGCTTTATAGCCCTCGAAGATGGCCCGGTCTTCGACGAACGCCAGCTTCTTGGCGGCGGCCTTGACCGGATCCCAGTCGGAGTCCTGCGAGCCGCGCTCCACGTCGTCGATCTCGCCGCGGGACAGCGTAAATGGAACCCGAAGCCGCACAAGCGGTTTGCTGGCGCGCAGCTGCGCGATGACACCGTCGGTGGGCGCCTTCACGTCCAGCAGCCGACCGGTGCTGATCGCCGCTGCGGTCGGACCGCCCGGCTCGCTGACGTCGACGACTCGGCGTCCGGCGATGTGCCGCTTGAACGTTCGTGTTGCTTCCAACTCAATTTCGTTCCAGGCCTCTTCGGTGATCGGCGCAAGATCGCGGTAGAGGTTATTCATTGCCGGTTCCTTTCAAACTGCCGATCGCTAACGAGCCGTTCGGTGGCACGGTGACCACCGCTGCTGCTGTTGCCGGTGAGCTCGGCAGCGGCGGTGGATCGTCGAGGAAGTCGACGGTGGGGGAGAAGAACAGGCCTCCCGTGATCGCGGTGGAGAAGTCCAGGATCCGGTCGGTGTTGCCGGGCGGATCGCCGAGAAACATGTTGCGCAGCATCTGTTCGGTGACCTCAGGTGTGCGCGAATACCCAATGAAGTAGGTGCCGAATTCGCCCTTGCCGAGCTCGCCGAACGGCATGTTGTGCCGCACGATCTTCAGCTCGGTGCCGTCGTCATCGGTGATGACGTTGAGCGCGATGTGCGCGTTGGCCGGCTTATCGTCGTCGTCGAGCTCGATGTCGTCCAACTTGGTCCGGCCGATCACCAGCTCCTGCTCTGTAGCCGGCAGCGAATCCCACGCAGCCATGTCGTGCACGTATTTCTGCACGTGCACATAGCAGGATCCGGCGAAATCCGGGTCCTCGTCGCCGATCGTGGTAGCCGACACCGCCAACGCGCCGTCCGGGTTTTCGGTCCCGTCGACGAAACCCAGCAGGTCGCGGTTGTCGAAAAACCGGAAGCCGTGCACCTCGTCAACGACGGTCACTGCACCGGCCATCGTCTTGAGAATGCGATTGGCCAGTTCGAAGCAGACGTCCATGGATTCGGCCCGAATGTGGAACAACAGATCGCCCGCAGTGGCCGGGGCGGCATGCCGCGGGCCGTGTAACTCGACGAACGGGTGCAGCTCGGCAGGCCGCGGACCGGTGAACAACCGGTCCCAGGCCGCGGAGCCGATCGAGGTGATCACCGATAAATGTTTGGTGGGATCGCGGAAGCCGATTGCCCGTACCAGGCCGGGCAGCTCCGGCAGTGCATCGTGCACCGCTGCTTCGCCGCCCTCATCGATGGTGACCACCAGGAAGATCGCAGCCGGGGTCAGAGGTGCGAGAACCGGTTGCGGCTGCACTGAGGGCACGAGTCCGACCCTAACGTGCCCGCGGGTCGCCGCAACGAGCGTGATGAAAAGATGTGGGACATGGCGGCTACGGCGCGCGGCTTGTGCGAATTCATCGACGAGTCCCCGTCGCCGTTCCATGTCTGTGCCACGGTGGCATCCAGGCTGCGCGCTGCCGGCTACACCGAGCTGGCCGAAGCAGACGAATGGCCCTCGGCGGGCAAGTTCTTCACCGTACGGGCCGGGTCGGTGGTCGCCTGGGACAGCACGACCGGCGCTCGCCGGTTTCGGATCATCGGCGGACATACCGACAGCCCGAACCTGCGGGTCAAGCAACACCCCGACCGCGAGGTCGCGGGCTGGCGGGTCGTGGCGCTGGAGCCGTATGGCGGCGTCTGGCTGAACTCCTGGCTGGACCGCGACCTGGGCATCAGCGGGCGACTTTCGATCCGTGACGCCGGTGGGATCGCCCACCGGCTGGTGCGGATCGATGCACCGATTCTGCGCGTGCCGCAGTTGGCGATCCACCTTGCGGAGGACCGCAAGTCGCTCACGCTCGATCCGCAGCGCCACGTCAACGCGGTGTGGGGCGCCGACGATCGAACCCCGTCGTTTATCGGCTACGTCGCCGCGCAGGCCGGCGTCGATCCCGATGACGTGCTCGGCGCCGATCTGATGACCCACGACTTGACCCCGTCGACGCTGTCCGGGCTGGGTGAGCAGTTCGTGAGCGCGCCGCGGCTGGACAACCAGGCGTCCTGCTATGCGGGGCTGGCGGCGTTCCTGGACGCCGGCGTGGGCGAACACCTTCCCGTGCTCGCGCTATTCGACCACGAGGAGGTGGGCTCGACCTCCGATCACGGCGCGGACTCCGAGCTGCTGCTCACCGCGCTGGAACGGATCGTGCTGGCCGGTGGCGGCGGACGGGAGGACTTTCTGCGACGACTTTCGGGATCGATGGTCGCCTCGGCGGATATGGCGCACGCCACCCATCCCAATTACCCGGAGCGGCACGAACCCGGGCACCTGATCGCGATCAACGGCGGTCCGGTGGTCAAGGTGCACCCGAATCTGCGCTACGCCACCGACGGTCGCACCGCCGCCGCGTTCGCGCTGGCCTGCCAGGAGGCCGGGGTGCCGCTGCAACGCTACGAGCACCGGGCCGATCTTCCCTGTGGCTCGACGATCGGTCCGATGACGTCGGCGCGGACCGGTATTCCGACGGTCGACGTCGGCGCTGCTCAGCTGGCCATGCATTCGGCACGGGAATTGATGGGCGCGGGCGACGTCGTCGCGTACGCGGCCGCTCTGCGGGCCTTCTTGTCGCCCGGCTGACCGGCTGCTAAGGCGCTACTTGACGAACAGCGGCTCGTAGCGAATCACGTTCTCCACCACGATGCCGTTGCGGGTGCGGACGCGATCGATCCCGCGGATCTCGAATGGCCCGTCCGGACCCGTTCCGCGGCCGGTGTAGTGCAGGAACACCAGCTGCTCGCCCTCGGTGGCACCCGGAACAGTCGCGCTGTCGACGACGTCAAGGTGCAGGTCTGGGGCGGCGGTAAGCAGCTCGGCGATCTTTGCCGTGTACGCCTTGACGCCGCGCACCGGCTCGGGGTTGCCGGGCCAGTAGCCGACGATGTCGTCGGCCAGGATGTCCATTCCGCGGGACATATCGGGCGCCGCCCAGAACGCCGCAAACATCTCGGCGCTGAAGACGGTTGCAGGAGAAGCGGATTGAACGTCGGTCATGATTCCTCCAGTGGCTCTGACGCTCCGGATGAGCGCGTTACCGCCAGAGTGTCTCGGCTGCGTGCTGCTCCGCAATTACCTCGGAGGTCATCGCCGCGAGTAATACAGTCGAAGGTATGGCGCTCAAAGTAGAGATGGTCACGTTTGACAGCAGCGACCCCGCCCAGCTCGCCGACTGGTGGGCCGAGCAGTTCGACGGCGAAGTGCAGGAACTGCTGCCTGGCGAGTTCTTCGCGGTCACCCGCCCCGAAGGACCACGGCTGGGCTTTCAAAAGGTGGCCGCTCCCACGCCGGGCAAAAACCGGGTGCATGTCGATTTCGGCGCGGATGATGTCGACGCGGAGGTGTCCCGACTTGTTGCCGCCGGCGCAACCGAGGTGGGCCGGCACAGCATCGGCGACAACTTCCGCTGGGTGGTGTTGACCGACCCCGAGGGCAACGCGTTCGACATCGCCGGCGGGCAGTAGCGTCCGACGGACTAGCTTGCCCGTGTGTTTTTGGTGCGCGCACGACCACTGACTTAAAGAGTGTCGAAAATCTGGTTCGGCACAAATGTCGGGCGACGGTTGTCGGTGGGTGGTGGAATGCTCACCGGTGAGATGAGTCGGCACACCACCTTCAAGTTCTGCCTCGATCCCACCGTCGAGCAGCATGATCTATTCGCGCGCCATGCCGGGGCGTCGAGGTTCGCGTTCAACCAGTGCCTGCGAATGGTGAAAACCGCGCTCACCGAACGCAAGACCGACCCTGACACGCCAGTGCCCTGGACCGGGTTCGATCTGATCAATGTGTTTAACGACTGGAAGAAGACAGAGGACGCCGGCCGTGTGTTCGCCGTCAGCACCGATGGCGTGGCCGAGGCCGTCGTGACCGGCTTGGCGTGGCGAAACCGAGGTGTGCCAGCAGGTATTCGAGGAAGCCGCAGTCGATCTGGGTAAGGGGCTCAAATCCTGGACGGACTCTCGACTCGGCAAGCGCAAGGGAAAGAAAGTGGGCTTTCCCCACTTCAAGAAGAAAACGGATGCGACGCCCTCATTCCGCCTGCGCAACAAACACCCCAAGGGCAAGCCACCAGCGATCCGCGTCGGCGACAACAATCGTCCCCGCTCGATCACGCTTCCTGGAATTGGCCAGATCGAGGTACATGACGACACCCGGCGGCTGCGGCGCATGCTCGGCAAGGGCCGGGCCAAGGTCTGTTTCGCCACCATTACCCGTCACGCCGGGCACTGGTGGGTATCGCTGAACGTCGAAGCCGCCGAACTACACCCGGCCCACCAGCACCCGGCCCGCCATCCCGACGACCGTGGCGG
>NZ_JBATXN010000684.1:0-4054 GCF_049673265.1 Mycobacterium sp.
GCGCGGGCCTGCTGGTTCCCGCGCCCGGGCCGCGGCCGGTGCTTCAAACCAATGCCCGGCCCGCAGGCGCGCGCACCGTGCGCACACTGATACGGCACCGCACGCAATTGCAAGGTCCCACCGTCACCGTCGCGGTATTGGCTGCCGTGTCGAGTGCACTATCCGGTCAATTGGGCGATGCAGCGGCAGCGCTGGGCGCCGAAGTCCCGATGGCCAAACCCGGTGTGCGCCAGGCGCATAACCACTTCGCCAACGTGACTGTCGGACTGTATCCGGATTTGAGTCGACAGGCCCGAGTGGACCGGATTGCCGCCGACCTGGCCGGCGCCCGTCGCCGCTTTGAGCACCCCGCGGTACAAGCCTCTGACCGTGCCTTTGCCGCGGTGCCGGCTCCGCTGCTGCGGTGGGGGGTTAGCCGTTTCGATCCCGATGCCCGACCATCCCAAGTGTCCGGTAACACCGTAGTGTCCAGCGTCTACCGTGGACCTGCCGATTTGCGCTTCGGCGCCGCACCGGTGCTGTTGACTGCCGGCTATCCGGCCTTATCACCGGCGATGGGCCTCGTTCATGGCGCGCACGGCATCGGGGACACGGTCGCGATCAGCGTGCACGCCGCCGAATCCGCTGTCGGGGACATCGACGAGTATCTTGCCAGGCTGGACGCCGAACTATAGCGAAAGCTACCCCGCATCACCGGATTTGGCTTCGGACTCACGGGTCAGGCCAGCGGCGAGGATCAGCTCCTCATGCAGCTCGAACCACACGGTGTGGTAGGAGTCGATGAGCGGTCGGGACAACCAATGCGTCTCGCCGGCGTGCACGTTGTCCAGCGCCGCCTGCAGTTTGGTCGAGTAGCGGCCCAACCGCGGCAACTGTGCGGCCGCAGCCGCGACAATCGGCGCGACCCGCTGATGCACGCTATCGAGGCGGGCGACAACCGCGGCGTCGTAATCGGCCTCGTCGTGGGTGTTCGGTTGGCCGTTCTTGACTTGCCAATCGGTGACCAGTGCTTTGAATTCGGCGTTGACGGCGCGGAAGTCGGCGTACACGGCGGCCAGCGCCGCTGTGTCGATGTGCTGACGCTCGGCGGCCAGCAATTCCGACAGCCGGGCCCGCCCGTCGGGGCTGAGCCGCAGCACCTTGCCGTCGATCAGCAAGCCGGACTGGGTCAGACGCTCGACGCTGTCAACGAGGTCGTCCGCGTCGTCTCGGAGCGTCGCGGCCAAATCATCAAGGCTCACCCGGCCCTTGAGCCGGACCGCTTGCAACACGGTCAACTCGCTCACGTGTCCTCGCTGAGTCGCAGCGCGGCCAGCATTGCGAGCAGCGGGCTGGCTGACACCACGTCGGTGTGGCCGCTGGCCATGGCGGCGCGCACTGCGTCATCGGCATGGCTCTCCAGTCGGGGGTAGTCGCCGCTGGCATGGCCACGCAAAGGGCTTACCAGGCAGGCGATCTCGGCCAGCTCACGCAGCTCTGGCGTGTTGTCTTCCGACCAGGCAGTCAACTGCAGGTTTCCGTCGCGCACTTCGCCTTCGTTGCCGTCGACGGTGACCAGTTTGCCGGCAAGGGATTCGGCGATTCCGCGGCCGCAGCCCACCACCGCCACCCGGCCGAGCTCACGACTAACCACGGCCGCGTGGCTGGTGGCGCCGCCAGTTTCGGTAACGACGCCGCGGGCGACCAGCATGCCGTGAATGTCGTCGGGGCTGGTGTGGTTGCGCACCAAGATGACATCCTCGCCGCGGTCGGCGGCGTCGATCGCGGCATCCACTTCGGTATAGGCGCGCCCCGAGACAACGCCGGGCCCTGCCGGTAGGCCAGTAGCTAAAAGCGATGCAGTCAAACGGTGTTCCGGCTGCAGCGATGGCTGCAGCAACGCCTCCACATGGGCCGGCGTCACCCGCCGAAGCGTCTCGGCGTCGTCGATAAGGCCGTCACGGCGCAATTGCAGCGCCAGGCGCACCGCGGCCTGGGCCGAGCGCTTCGCCGGCCGCGTCTGAAGCAGCCATAGCGTCCCGTCTTGGATGGTGAACTCGATCTCTTGCACGTCGGAGGCGAGTCGCTCCAACGAGCGTGCGGCGGAAATCAATTCGTCGTACACAGCCGGTTGCTGGTCGCGAAGCGCGCTGATCGGTTCTACGTCGACCGTGCCGGATACCACGTCGTCCCCTTGGCTGCCGGGCAGCCACTCGCCGAACTGCTCGTTGGCACCGGTCATTGGGTTGCGTGAAAAGACAACGCCGGCACCGGAACTGGTGTTGATGTTCCCGAAGACCATGGCCTGTATTACAGCCGCGGTGCCGCCCCGGTCGTCGAGCCCGTGATGCGCGCGATAAGCGGCGGCGCGCTGCGAGCCCCACGACGCGAACACGGCTTCGATCGCGGCGCGCAACTGCAGGTACGGGTCGGCAGGCGCGTCGCGGCCGACGGGCGACTCGCTGAACCGGCGTCGGGTGTCGCGAGCGAACGCAACCGTCCCCTCTGCGGCGAGCGCCTTCGCGACGGCGTCGTTGATACCGAGGTCCAGCACTGTGTCCATCATCCCGGGCATCGACACCGCTGCCCCGGAGCGCACGCTGACCAGCAGCGGATGCGGTCCTCGTCCGAAACTGCGCGACGTCGCCTCCTCGAGCCACCGGATTCCGTCGAGCACGTCATCCCAGATCGCGTCGATCGTCGCCTCGGGTTCGGTGAGATAGCGTGCGCCGACCTCCGTGGTGATGCAGAACGCGGGCGGTACCGGCAGACCGTGGCGGCGCATAGTGTCGATGCCGTATCCCTTGTGGCCGAGGATGTCCGGCGAATACTTCGCGTCGCCCGCCAGCGGTAGCACCGGCGGTGCGATCGCCGGCTTACCCGAAGCGCATCCTGACACGCACCGAGGTTACCTTCCGGCAAACTCCTGACCGCGTCCCCGGGGTGTCAGGAGCGCAACAGGCCGAAACCGAAGTTTGTGCCCAACCCGCGCCGCAGCGCCAGGTGGATCCAGAGCAGTCCATACGGCTCGAGCAGCCGGGCTAGCGCCAGATCGCCGACGTCGAGGGCTTCAAAACCGAGCTCGCTGACCAGGCCCGCAGTCACTGACTTGGCCTCGTCATCGTCACCGGAAATGAACATCACCGGTTTCCCGGGCAGTTGTGGCCCGTCCATCATCGCCGCGCCGATCTGGTTCATCGCTTTACAAACCCGCGCGCCGCGCGCCCACGTCGCGACCTGTTCCGCGCCGGATGTGCTGTGCCCGATCTCCAGTCCGGAGAAGTCGGGGGTCAGCGGGTTGGTGCAATCAATGAGGATTTTGCCGGACAGGTCACCGCAGGTCTGCACGGCCGGCTGAGTGCTCGGCCACGGCGTGCACAGCACCACGACTTCGGCTGGGGCGGCGGCTGATTCGTTGGTCGTGACTGCTTCGAGCGACGCGTACTTCGGGTCATCCGGGTTGCGGACACCGAACGCAACATCGTGGCCCCGGTTGCGCCACGCGGTGCCTAGTGTGCTGCCGACGTTGCCAGCGCCGATAATCGCGAGTTTGATCTCGGGCTCCTTTGCGATCGTATGCACGGGTGTTTACCGACGCTATGTTGAACCTCAGGACCGGACAAGAACGTACTTTCAGGTGGGTAGCTAATCCGGAGGTTAGGGTGGACGAGAACTTCGAGTGCCCGGTCGAGGCCACGCTGGCCGTCATCGGTGGCAAGTGGAAGGCCGTGCTGATCTTCCACTTGATGACTGACGGTCCGCAGCGGTTCGCCGAATTGCGGCGTAAGACCCGCGGGATCAGCGAGCGAATTCTGTCGCGCCAACTGCGAGAGCTGCAATCCGACGGAATCGTCCATCGGGAAGTTTTTGCCGAGGTGCCACCGCGGGTCGAGTATTCGCTGACCGAATACGGCGAATCGCTAAGGCCGGTGACTGAGGCGATGTGCCAATGGGGCAAGCGGCATATGGGGGCCGGCGCGGCATGATCTAAGTTGGCGTCTATGACTGCCTACGATCTCGGGTTACTGATCCTGCGGCTGGTGCTGGGGTTGACCCTGGCAGCTCACGGTTATAA
>NZ_JBATXN010000685.1:0-2495 GCF_049673265.1 Mycobacterium sp.
CGTAATGCCGCGCCCGGTGACGCCTGCCGAGGTCGCTCAGGCCCGGGTCTTCGAAAGGCTTCTCCTGGCCGAGTCCGCCGAGTTACACGACCTCGCGCACCGCATACCGCGGGCCGCGGATCGACGCGTCGAGAATAACTGCTCCGCGCCATGGGACGTGATTCAGATCCGCGCGCGCATGGACGAAGTCCAGCGTCTGCTCCAGGCGTTGCGCGGACGGTTCCCGCAGCTACCAGACACCGAAAGATAGTCGCCGTCAATTAGCCGGTGCCGCAAGGCAATCAATCCTCTTCCAGGATCAGCGCCATCTCCGGGCACGCTGCGACACCGTCGCGAGTCGCCTGCGCGTCCTTCGGCCGCACCTCGTGCTCTTCGAGGGTGGAATAGCCGGACTCGTCGATGGGAAAAAGTTTTGGGTCTACCGCATAACACTGCGCATGCCCAACGCATTTCGATTGTTCGAGACGAACCTTCATCGAGCTGTCCTCCCTCGACCGGACACCTGCCGATTCTAGAAGACACTTACCATGTGGAAAGTCGCGCGGCCGCGCAAGCGGAGATAAATCACGACAACGGACGACGGGAAGAGCGCGTGTATGAGCACCCCTAAGGAAAGCCTCTACGGGGACTTTCACCTGCCGCGCTTTGAATACACCGCTTTGCCGATGAGCGCCGACCGTGGCGTCGGGTGGAAGGTTCTGCGAGATGCCGGACCGGTGGTGTTCATGAACGGCTATTACTACCTGACCCGCCGCGAGGACGTGCTAACCGCGTTGCGCAACCCCAAGGTCTTCTCGTCACGACTGGCGCTTCAGCCCCCGGGCAGTCCGATACCGGTAGTTCCCCTGGCATTCGACCCGCCCGAACACACCCGGTACCGCAAAATCCTGCAGCCCTTCTTCAGCCCGCACGGATTGAGCCAGTCGCGCCCGGTACTTGAGCGGCACGCCGCCGAGATGATCGGCGCCCTCGTCGACCGGGGTGAGTGCGAGGTGATGAAAGATCTGGCGAACCTCTATCCCTTCCAGGTGTTCCTGGACCTCTACGGTCTGCCGTTGGAGGACCGCGACAAGCTGATCGCTTGGAAAGACGCCGTCATCGCCGACAAACCCTATGTCAGCACGACCGACATCGCGTCGCCGGCACGCGAGCTGTTTGAGTACCTCACGGACATGATCAAGCAGCGTCGGCAAAACCCGGGCTCGGACATGTTGTCCGCGGTGATGGCCAGCGACGGCGATCTCACGGACTTGGAGCTGCTCGGCATGAGCCACCTGCTGATCCTGGCGGGGCTGGACACCGTGACCGCGTCGATCGGCTTTTCGCTGCTGGAGCTGGCGCGCAGACCGGACCTGCGGAGCATGCTTTGCGACAATCCCAAGCAGATCCGGGTTTTCATCGAAGAGATCGTCCGCCTTGAGCCGTCGGCACCGGTGGCGCCGCGAGTACTTACCGAGACCGCGGTCGTCGGTGGGATGATGTTGCCCAAGGGCTCTTCTGTTCATCTGTGCATGGCCGCGATCAACCGCGACGGCAGCGACTCAACCTCGACCGACGAGCTGGTCATGGACGGTAAGGTGCACCGGCACTGGGGATTCGGCGGCGGACCGCACCGCTGCCTGGGTTCTCACTTGGGCCGCATGGAGCTGACCGTGATCGTCTCCGAGTGGCTCAAGCAAATCCCGGAGTTCCACCTGGCCCCCGGCTATGAGCCCGGAATCCGTTTTCCCAGTAAGACTTTCGCGCTGGAGAGTTTGCCGCTGATTTTCGACTGACCGGCGCACGCCAACGGGCGTCAGCGGGTCGGCGTCGGCGTCGCCGACTCAGGCGGCGCGATCGGCGGCGGGCTAGGCACCGCTACTCTCGGCGGTACCTCGCCGACGTGCGCGGCTACCGCCGGGATCTCGATCGTCGCGCCCTGTTGGCCGCATTCGTTGCTGTTGACGGTGACGGTCATCGTGCCGCGCAGCGCGCCGTGCGATTGCTCCAGCCGGATCGACTGCGTGGTGGTCTGTTTGGCCGGCGCACCATTGGGCCCCAGGCAGGCGAACTGCACCTTATCCGGTCGCGACTGCCAGGCCCCGTCACGGAAATCCAGCACCAGCGGCTTATCGCCACCTGCTGGGCTCAGATTTTGATGGTCGTTGTCGTCCAGCATGGTCCCGGTCGCAACACAGGCGGTAGGTGTGCACGAAGTACGAAAAGCCCACCAGGTGCTGACATTTGGCGGTTGCGGGTCGGGGGTGCTGTCGTAGGTCTGCTGTTCGCGATTGACGTCGACGCGGTAGGACCCGTCGAGCGCTTCTCCCTGACCGGGAAAGTTACGGCTGCTGGTCGTCGTGGGGGCAGCGGCCCGGGCGGAGCTTCGGATCGCCGTCAGCGGGGCGGAGGCGTGTTTGGGCCCGGCGTCGTTGCTTCGGCCGATCACGATGCCGACGCCGAGCAACCCGACGCACAGCGCAGCCGCCGCGGTGCCCAACCCAACAATCCAAGGC
>NZ_JBATXN010000686.1:0-10084 GCF_049673265.1 Mycobacterium sp.
GCAGATCGTGTTGGCCGGCGACTCCGCCGGTGGGTACCTAGCTATGGCACTGGCGCAACGGCTTCAGCAGGTCGGCGAGGAACCGGCTGCGCTGGTGGCGATTTCGCCGTTACTGCAGCTGGCCAAAGAGCCCAAGCAGGCGCATCCCAACATCAAGACAGATGCGATGTTCCCGACCAAGGCGTTTGATGCCCTGATCGCCCTGGTAGCCAAGGCCGCAGGCAAACGCATTGTCGACGGAAAGCCCGAGGAACTTTACGAGCCGCTCGACCACGTCGAGCCAGGTCTGCCGCAGACATTGATCCACGTGTCCGGGTCCGAGGTGTTGTTGCACGACGCGCGGGTAGCCGCCGGCCGACTGGCGGCGGTGGGGGTCCCCACCGAGGTGCGGGTGTGGCCCGGTCAGATACACGACTTCCAGCTCGGCGCCCCGGCGATCCCTGAGGCGACCCGTTCGCTGCGGCAGATCGGCGAGTACATTCGCGAGGCCACCGGCTAGTGCCGATAGCGCGCGGCGTCGCGGCACCTGAGACGATGGACGCATGCGGATCGCGCAGCACATCAGTGAACTCATCGGGAATACGCCACTGGTTCAGCTGAACTCAGTTGTGCCGCCGGGGTCGGGCAGGGTGGTCGCCAAGGTCGAGTACCTCAACCCGGGCTTGAGCAGCAAGGACCGCATCGCGGTGAAGATGATCGACGCCGCCGAGGAGAGCGGCCAGCTCAAGCCCGGCGGCACCATCGTCGAACCAACCTCTGGAAACACCGGCGTCGGCTTGGCTTTGGTGGCTCAGCATCGCGGTTATCACTGTGTATTCGTCTGCCCCGACAAGGTCAGCGAGGACAAGCAGAACGTGTTGCGCGCCTACGGCGCTGAAGTAGTGGTGTGCCCGACGGCAGTTCCGCCCGATCATCCGGACAGCTACTACAGCGTCTCCGATCGGCTGGTTTCCGAAATCGACGGTGCCTGGAAGCCCGACCAGTATTCCAACCCGCAGGGACCGGCGAGCCACTACGAAACCACCGGGCCGGAGATCTGGGCCGACACCGACGGCCACGTCACCCATTTCGTCGCCGGTATCGGGACCGGCGGCACGATCACAGGTGCGGGTCGCTACCTCAAAGAAGTGTCCGGGGGTGCGGTGCGCGTCATCGGCGCCGACCCGGAAGGTTCGGTGTACTCCGGTGGCAGCGGCCGGCCGTATCTGGTCGAAGGAGTAGGCGAGGACTTCTGGCCGGCGGCCTACGACCGCGGCGTGCCGGACGAAATCATTGCGGTGTCCGACTCCGATTCGTTCAACATGACCAGAAGGCTGGCTCGCGAGGAGGCCATGCTCGTCGGCGGCTCGTGCGGGATGGCGGTGGTGGCTGCGCTCAAGGTGGCCGAGCAAGCCGGGCCCGACGCGCTGATCGTGGTGTTGCTGCCAGACGGCGGCCGTGGCTACATGTCGAAGATTTTCAGCGACGCCTGGATGTCGTCGTACGGATTCCTGCGCACCCCGCTGGACGGCTCGATCCAACAGCCCACCGTCGGTGACGTGCTGCGCGGAAAGTCCGGTCAGTTGCCCGATTTGGTGCACACCCACCCGTCGGAGACGGTGCGTGACGCGATCGGCATCCTGCGCGAGTACGGGGTGTCACAGATGCCCGTCGTCGGCGCCGAGCCGCCGGTGATGGCGGGCGAGGTAGCCGGCAGTGTGTCTGAGCGCGAACTACTTTCGGCTGTCTTCGAAGGGCGCGCCAACCTGGCCGACGCGGTTGGCAAGCACATGAGTCCGCCGCTGCCGATCATCGGCGCGGGCGAACTGGTCGGCTCGCTGGCCAAGACGTTGCGGGACTTGGACGCCGTGATGGTCGTCGAGGAGGGTAAACCGGTTGGGGTCATCACTCGGTATGACTTGTTAGGTTTTCTGTCCGATGGCCCTCGGCGTAAATAGCCAGACGGCGCCGACCCTACGGCGTATCGCTGCCCCGCTCTGTGTTGCCGCTGCGGTGGCGGTGGCGTGCGCGATCGTATGGTGGGCCGATCCCACGACGCCCGGTGGCCCAATTCCATTGTGCCCCACCAAGTTACTGCTCGGCGTCGACTGCCCCGGCTGCGGCACTTTGCGGATGTTGTACTCGGTGATGCACGGAAACCTTTTGGCAGCAGCGAAATTCAACGCGCTGGCGCTAGCGGCGTTAGCGCTGTTGTTGTGGGCATATTCAGCCTGGGTGTACGGGCGCCTGGCGCGCCGGCGAATCTGGAGTTGGCAACATAATCGCTGGGCAGCACCGGTGACGTTGGCGATGGTGGCGACATGGTCGGTGGTGCGTAACCTGCCGTTCGGGCCGTTCGTCGCGCTGCGGGTGTGACGGAAAAGGCGAACCGATCCGAGCGCTTGCGGGTTGCGGGGAGCCCAGCACGCAAATTACTTCGGCTAGCAAACCGAATGGTGTCCCGAGGGGCTGCGACAGCCATTTGCCGACTGCCGATGACGCGATAGTGACACGCTATTTCTCAGTAGCGCCCGCCGCAAGGCACCACTCAGGTAGCCTACGGAGCGCCATGCCTAGCTAACTTTGCGTTAACAACAACGGAAGGCGCGAATGACTGAGCAACCACCGGGGCCGCCCTCGGGAGGCTATCCACCGGCTCCGCCGCCTCAAGGTGGCGGTATTCCACCACCACCGGGTTACGGAGCCCGGCCCCCCGACAACCACCTCGTCTTCGGAATCCTGGTCACCCTGTTTTGTTGCTTGCCGTTCGGCATCGTGTCGATCGTGAAGGCGACTCAAGTCTCAGGCTTGTGGGCACAAGGCCAATATGCGGAGGCGCAGAAGGCCGCCGACGACGCCCGGAAGTGGGCGCTATGGGGTGCGATCGCCACAGTCGTGGTGTACGTGATCGTCGGGATCATCTATTTGATCTTCGGCGTCTTACTCGTGGATTCCGTCGAGTCGAACCTTCCCACCACTACTACGCTGCCTTACCCGACGTAAGCTGCGGCATTTCTGAGCCGCGTTGGGAGTGTGCGGCGCGCGGCAATGCTGCCGCGGTCACAGGCATCGCGATGCTGAGCGTCGTTAGGCTGAACGTCTGTGAGCGGTCAACGCAGCTTCGCCCGCGCGAGGGAAGGCCGTTCATGACTGACGAACCGCCGTCGCCTCCGGGGTCGGCGACACCCGCTCTGCCAGAGCAGGCCTACACGTCGTGGCACGCCCGGGTCGCGGCATGGCTGATCGACATCCTGCCGTTCGTGGTCATCCTCGGCACCGGATGGCTGGTGCTGCAGAACAGCGTCGACAGCGCCTGTCTGACCGACGTCACCCGCTATGACGTCAACCAGATCTGTTCCATCGGGTACTCCACGGTGGGTGTGACGGTGATGTGGGGGGCGATGCTGCTCGGCCTGGTGTATTTGGTCTGGAATTACGGCTACCGACAGGGCGTAACCGGATCGAGCATCGGTAAGTCAGTGCTGAAGTTCAGAGTCGTCAGCGAGAACACCGGAGAGCCGGTCGGTTTCGGAATGTCGCTGCTGCGCCAGATCAGCCACGTGGTCGACGCCGTGCCGTTCTACATCGGGTACCTGTTTCCGCTCTGGACCGCCAAGCGCCAAACGCTGGCTGACAAGATCATGGCCACTGTTTGCCTGCCTCTGGAGCAAACGCAGGCAGACGGGACCGCCGAATAGGTGCCCCCACTGCATCGTCGCCTGGCTAGGTTGATTGCCAGGCTCCTCCTCATCGCGCTCCGCGTCCCCCTCGCCGCTGCGCGGCTGGGAGGTGCCCCCACTGCATCGTCGCCTGGCTAGGCTGATCGTCGATGAGCGAACACTTCGACACCGCCGGGCTGGCCACCAAGGCCATCCATGCCGGCTACCGCCCTGACCCGCAGACCGGTGCGGTCAACACTCCGATCTACGCCAGCAGCACCTTCGCCCAGGACGGGGTCGGTGGCCTGCGCGGCGGATTCGAGTACGCGCGCACCGGCAACCCGAGCCGGGCCGCGCTGGAAAGGGCGTTAGCCGCCGTCGAGGACGGCAGGTTCGGCCGGGCGTTCGGCTCCGGCATGGCGGCCAGCGACTGTGCATTGCGGGCAGTGTTGCGCCCCGGCGACCATGTGGTAATCCCCGACGACGCTTACGGCGGCACGTTCCGGCTGATCGACAAGGTGTTCACCGGGTGGGGTGTGCAATACACCCCGGTGGCGCTGTCGGATCTCGACGCGGTCCGCGCTGCGCTGCGCCCGCGCACCCGGCTGATCTGGGTGGAAACACCCACCAACCCGCTGCTGTCGATCGCCGACATTGCCGCAATCGCCGAGCTGGGCGCCGAGACTGGTGCGAAAGTGTTGGTGGACAACACGTTTGCATCGCCGGCGCTGCAGCAGCCGTTGACGCTGGGCGCCGACATCGTGCTGCACTCCACCACCAAGTACATCGGCGGCCACTCCGACGTGGTGGGCGGAGCCCTGATCACCAACGACGAAGAGCTGGACGCGGCGTTTGCGTTCCTGCAGAACGGCGCGGGCGCGGTGCCGGGACCATTTGATGCCTACCTGACGATGCGCGGCCTGAAGACACTGGTGCTGCGGATGCAGCGGCACAGCGAAAACGCCTTGGCGATAGCGGAATTCCTCGCCGAGCACGCGTCGGTGAGCGCGGTGCTATATCCCGGCCTGACCACTCATTCCGGTCACCAGATCGCGGCGCGGCAGATGCGCGGCTTCGGAGGCATGGTGTCGGTGCGGATGCGCGACGGACGCAGCGCCGCCCAGGCGCTGTGCGCCAACACCAAAGTGTTCATCCTGGCCGAGTCGCTCGGTGGAGTCGAGTCGCTGATCGAGCACCCCGGCGCGATGACACACGCATCGACCACCGGTTCCCAATTGGAGGTTCCCGACGATCTGGTGCGGCTGTCGGTCGGCATCGAGGACATCGCCGACCTGGTAGCCGATCTCGAACAGGCGCTCAGCTAGCCCCGCCGCGCGCGGCCAGCGCCTGACGGATGACCGCGGCCGTCACAGCCAGGTTGACTTCGGCCAGCTCCGGTTCGGACTCGCGTACCCAACTACCGCTGGCGATATCACCCGCCCGGTGCAGCGCCCATTCCCAGGCCCGCTCGTTGAGGCTGAGCACCGCGCGCAGGCCGTCGACGCTGTGCAGCAGCGCGATCAGTCCCGCCATCGCGGGATCGGGGCGGCTGTGCTCCAACAACACCGACATCAGCGTCGTACGAATCTCGTCGACCCGAGTGCGATCGACCAGCGGCCACGCGTACACCCGCTTGAAGCCGCTGAAGCCCTGGAAGCCATTGCCCTGCAGTCGAACCCGGTGGATGTGGCCGCCAGCCTCCAACTCCGACAACACCACGCCGGTGGTTTGGCGGCGCAGTTTTGCAATCGCGGCAGTCGGGCTCATCGGGCGGCGCAGCAACATCTGCAGGGCGGGGGTGAGCACCGGATCGGTTGGCTCCGGTCCGATCAGCGCAACCAGCTGACCGGCCTGCACAGGTTCGTAGTCCACCGCCGGTCGGATCCGGCAGGCATACGCCAAGTCCAGCAGCACCGCCCCGGATAGCACCCGCCCGCGGCGGACCCGATCCAACGCGGGCTCCGCAGAGGCGTTGTCGAGCAACAGCAGGGCTAAATCCTCGGCGATGCGCGCCATCAGCCGATGTGATCCCGCCCTTAGTCCCGACCAGTAGCCCTAATCAGGCGTGATATGGCTCCGCGCTGACCAGCGTCACTTCGACGGTGTTGCCGTTGGGCACGGTGTAGCTGCGCGACTCGCCGACCTTGGCGTCGATCAGGGCGCCGCCCAGCGGCGAATTCGGGGAGTACACCTCGAGCTTGCCGTCGTTGACGCCCTCCTGGCGGGTGGCGATCAGAAATGTCTCGCTGTCCGACTTGTCGCCGTTGTAGTAGACCTTGACCACCGAACCGGGCAGCGCCACGCCGGACTGCTTGGGAGCCTCGCCGACCTTTGCGTTGTTGAGCAGGTCCTGCAGCTGACGAATGCGGGCCTCTTGTTGGCCCTGCTCTTCGCGAGCGGCGTGGTATCCCCCGTTCTCCCGCAGGTCGCCCTCCTCGCGCCGGTCGTTGATTTCCGCGGCGATGACCGGACGGTTCGCAATCAACTGATCGAGCTCAGCCTTGAGTCGGTCATGTGACTCCTCGGTCAACCAGGTCACCTGAGTGTCCGTCATCTCGTCGTGCTCCTTGTGCTGTCGGTTCCGCGGCATCCGCGTGGGCAAGTTGTCGTCTCTGCTGCCGGGGGTTCCACCGCGTGTACTGCCGACCCCAGTAGTCGGGCAGACCCCCTGCGCGGCGCATCTGGCCGCTGATGCAGCAATACACGGTCCCATGCTGGAACCGTGCATCCGAATACCCTACCACCGCGGCTGCCGGCGCCGACTCCGTTTTCGCTGTTCGGGGTTTGCCAACGGCTGCCAAAAGCCGGTCTGGTCAGGGGGCGCGCAGGTAGCCCGGCACGTCGGCGCCGCAGCCGTAGACGTCGCCCATCACCGGCGGTTGGGAGGACTTGACGATCGTCGTCACCTGGACCGTTGCCTCGGATGCCGGCGGAACCAGCACCTCACGCCGACCCGTCTCGCTGCCGTCTTTTGTGCGCACCCGCACGATGCAGTCGACCGGCCGCGATGGATCCGATCGCGTCACGCTGATCGTTACCGATACCGTCTCCTGGTCGATCAGCCGATAGCCGGCTAGCGCGCCGTGGACGTCGCTGCGCCCCAGCCGTTGGTAGCCGATGACGGCGATGACGATGCCGGCGATGACACCCGCCCCAGCCAGCGCAAAAACGATTCGGCGCCGCGACGCGCGGGGCATTGGCCGATACCCGTAGCGGGTGTGCGGCGGCTGCAGCGAACGGTCGGTCATGTGTCTTGCGCCATCTGCCGGGTAATCAGGCTTCGGGCCCCGGTGTCGGGGATGAAACTATTAGGACTGGAACTATAGGGCCACAAACCAGGCCGAAAGACATGGGACAGGAAGCACGTGAGCGAACTGCGGTTGATGGCGGTGCACGCCCACCCGGACGACGAATCCAGTAAGGGCGCCGCCACCCTTGCCCGCTACGCCGACGAGGGGCATCGGGTGCTGGTGGTGACCCTGACCGGAGGCGAACGCGGCGAGATTCTCAACCCGGCGATGGACCTGCCCGAAGTGCACGGACGCATCGCCGACATCCGCCGCGACGAGATGGCCAAGGCAGCCGAAATCCTCGGCGTCGAGCACACCTGGCTGGGCTTCATCGATTCCGGGCTGCCGAAGGGGGATCCGCCGCCGCCGCTGGCCGAGGACTGCTTCGCGCTGACCCCGCTCGACGTGGCGGTCGAGGCGCTGGTGCGGGTAGTGCGCGAGTTTCGCCCGCACGTGATGACGACCTATGACGAGAACGGCGGCTACCCGCATCCCGATCACATCCGCTGTCACCAGGTCTCGGTCGGTGCCTTCGAGGCGGCCGGCGACTATGCCCGGTTCCCGGACGCAGGAGAAGTGTGGACGGTGTCCAAGCTGTACTACAACCACGGATTCCTGCGGCAGCGGATGCAGCTGCTGCAAGACGAATTCGCCAAGCACGGCCAGCAGGGCCCGTTCGAGAAGTGGCTTGCCCATTGGGATCCCGCGCACGACGTGTTCGCCGGCCGGGTGACCACCCGAATCGAATGCTCGGCGTACTTCAGTCAGCGTGACGATGCGCTGCGGGCCCACGCCACCCAGATCGACCCCAAAGGCGACTTCTTCGCGGCCCCGATCGCATGGCAGCAGCGGCTATGGCCCACCGAAGAGTACGAGCTGGCGCGCTCGCGTGTTCCGGTGCGAATTCCCGAAACCGATCTGTTCGCCGGACTCGAGGCGCAACAGTGAACGCGCTTGCGCTTGCCGCGATCCGGCTGCTGGCAGACTCGCCGCACAACAACGGACCGGATTTCGGCAAAGCCAGCCCGTTCGGGTTGCTGGTGGTGGTGCTGCTGCTGGTCGGAACGTTCTTCCTAGTGCGGTCAATGAACCGGCAACTGAAGAAGGTGCCCGAATCCTTCGATCCGCAGCACCCCGAGCCAGATCAGGACGCCGACGAAGGCACGGTTGGAGGCGACGAGCCCCATGAGCCCGGCGGGTAACCAGCTCGCCGGGGCCGCCAGCCCGTACCTTCGCCAGCACGCGGACAACCCGGTGCATTGGCGGCAGTGGTCGCCGCAGGCGCTGGCCGAGGCAGCCGAACGTGATGTGCCGATCCTGCTGTCGGTCGGCTACGCCGCATGCCACTGGTGTCATGTGATGGCGCACGAGTCGTTCGAGGACGACGAGGTGGCCGCCGCGATGAACGCGGCGTTCGTGTGCGTCAAGGTCGATCGCGAGGAGCGGCCCGACATCGATGCGGTCTACATGAACGCCACCGTCGCGCTCACCGGGCAGGGTGGGTGGCCGATGACGTGTTTCCTGACGCCCGACGGCCGGCCCTTCTTCTGCGGCACCTATTATCCCAAAGCCGCGTTCCTGCAGCTGCTTTCGGCGGTAGTCAGTACCTGGCGTGATCGTCGCGACGAGGTCGAGCAGGCATCCGACCACATCGCAGGCGAATTGCAGTCAATGGCAGCAGGATTGCCTGGGGGCGGCCAGGAAGTGGCGGCGTCGCTGTGCGACGGCGCCGTCGCCGCCATTCTGCGTGACGAGGATACTGCGCGCGGCGGGTTCGGCGGCGCTCCGAAATTTCCGCCGTCGGCGTTGCTCGAGGCGCTGCTGCGAAACTATGAGCGGACCGGCTCATCGCGTGCGCTGGATGCGGTCAGCCGGACCGGGACCGCGATGGCCCGCGGCGGAATCTACGACCAGCTGGCCGGCGGGTTCGCTCGCTACAGTGTCGATAACGCTTGGGTGGTACCGCATTTCGAGAAGATGCTGTACGACAACGCGCTACTGCTACGTGGCTATGCGCACTGGGCGCGTCGCACCGGCGACGAGTTGGCACGCCGGGTCGCTGGGGAGACGGCACGTTTCCTGCTCGACGAATTGGCCCAAGACAACATGTTCACCTCGTCGCTGGACGCCGACGCCGACGGCCGCGAGGGTTCGACCTACGTCTGGACACCGACACAACTGGCCGAAGTGCTCGGCAGCGTCGACGCTCCTTGGGCCGCTTCGGTTTTCGGAGTCACCGCGACGGGTAATTTCGAAGCCGGCGCGTCGGTGCTGCAGTTGCCCGACGATCCGGATGATCCGGGCCGGTTCGAACGCGTCCGGACTGCATTGCTGGCCGCCCGGCTCAGACGGGCGCAGCCAGGGCGCGACGACAAGGTCGTCTCCGCCTGGAACGGACTGGCCATCACCGCGCTGGCCGAGGCGAGTGTCGCGTTGGACGCGCCGGAGTTCGCCGACGCCGCCGCTCGCTGTGCGAACGCGCTGGTGCAACTGCACCTCGTGGACGGCCGGCTGCGCCGGGCCAGCCTGGGCGGGCGGGTCGGCGAAAGCGCGGCGATCCTGGAAGATCACGCGATGCTGGCCACCGGGCTGCTGACGCTCTACCAGTTGACCACCGACGACGTCTGGTTGACGACGGCCATCGACCTGCTCGATATTGCGTTGGCGCACTTCGTCGATCCGGACCGGCCGGGCCGCTGGTTCGACAGCGCTGACGATGCCGAGCGGCTGCTGTTGCGGCCCGCCGACCCGCTGGACGGCGCGACGCCGTCGGGCGCATCCTCGATCGCCGAGGCGCTGCTCATCGCGGCGCATCTGGTCGAGGCCAAACGCGCTGACCGCTATCGGCAGGCGGCGGCTGACACGCTGCAGGCGCACTCCCCGCTGGTGGCCCGGGCGCCCCGCTCGGCCGGACATTGGCTGGCGGTCGCCGAAGCCGCGGTGCGCGGGCCGTTGCAGATCGCGGTGGCTTGTGACCCGCCGGCGTCGTCGCTGTTGGCAGATGCCCGCAGGCTCGCCCCCGGCGGGGCGATCGTCGTCGGCGGTGCCGCTGGATCGTCGGAGCTGCTTGTCGGCCGCGACCGGGTGTCCGGCGTCGACGCCGCCTACGTCTGCCGAGGCCGGGTGTGCGATCTGCCGGTCGCCACGGCCGAGGAT
>NZ_JBATXN010000687.1:0-41268 GCF_049673265.1 Mycobacterium sp.
CCTCTTCGGTGACCTCGAAGGTGCGAGCACCGCGGCGCTGGAGTTCACCGAACAGCCGATTCATGTGGCGCATCTGGTATTCCACGGTGTTAAACCACGATAATCCCACCCATGCGTACGGGCTCGCCATCGACAAGAAGTTCGGGAAGTGCGGCATCGAAATGCCCTCATAGGCCTGGAATTGCGTTTCCCGCCACCACTTTCCGAGGTTGCGGCCTTCGCGGCCGATCACCTCGATCGCCGGCAGGTTGGCCTCCCACACGTCGAACCCGGTCGCCAGAACTAGGGTGTCGATCAGCCGTTTGGTGCCGTCCCTGGCGATGATGCCATCGGGCTCGATCCGCTCGATGCCGTTGGTTTCCAGATGCACATGCTCCTTGGTGAAGGCCGGGTAGTAGGTGTTCGAGATCGTCGGGCGCTTGCAGCCAAAGTCGAAGTCCGGGTTGAGCTTTCTGGAGAGTTCCCGGTCGCGCACCAGCATCAGCCGGTATGCCCTCGAGAACTGCGAGATGGCTTTGTTGACCAGCTTGAAGTACCGGTACTTCCACATCGTAATGACCATGGAGAATTCCAGAATGGTGTCGGTATACCAGCGCAGCAGGCGCTGGGTTTTCGGGAACCGGGCGAAAAGCCGTTGCGTCAGTGGCGAGAACGGGACATCGACTTTGGGCAGCACCCAGATCGGCGTGCGCTGATACACGGTGAGCTCGGCAACTTCCTTAGCTAGCTCCGGAACGACTTGCACGCCGGTGGAACCGGTTCCGATGACTGCGGCCCGGCAACCGACGAGCGAAACACTGTCGTCCCACTGGGCGGTGTGCAGGACGCGTCCGGCGAACGTGTCGATGCCCGGAATGTCCGGGGTGCTTGGCTGGCACAGAAAGCCAGTGGCAGCGATCAGAAATTGCGCGCTCAGCGTCTCACCACCCGCGATGGCAACCCGCCAAACTTGAGCGTCCTCGTCCCACCGGGCGCCCTCAACGGTGGTGTTGAAGCGCATGTACCGGCGTACGTTGTACTTCTGCGCCACATCCACGGCGTAACGCTTCAGCTCGGCGCCGGGTGCATACATCCGCGACCAGTGCGGGTTCGGCTCAAACCAGTAGGAGAACGTGGGTGACGGTTGGTCGACGGCAAGCCCCGGATAGTGGTTGACGTGCCAGGTTCCGCCCAAGTCGTCCTCGCGGTCGACGATCAGGATGTTGTCATAGCCCAGCCGGCTGAGCTGGATGGCCGCGCCGATTCCACCGAACCCCGCCCCGACGATGATGACATCGAACTGCTCGCCCATAAGCATTAGACGGTACCCTCCGTCTCACCCAGACGACCGGCCGTCACCCCGATTGAGATACCGCCATCCCAACGGCGGCTTTGCTCGAACGCTTCGAATCCCCGGCTTGCCCTCCAGTGACCTAAAACTGTTCCCGCTTTCTGGTCAACGGGGTTCCGCAAGGCACCGACTCCGCCATCGCCGATCTGCCCAATCCGGCCCACTACCAAATCCCCTCAGTACTCGACAACCCGACGTTGACGCCGCTGGTGGATGCGGCATAGCCGGCTGGGCTGATCGGCACCCTGCAGCCAGGATCGCAAGAGCTCACACAACTGGCGATCCGATCGCGGCAGACTGCGCCTTGATGCCATTTGTGCTCTTCCTAGGTGCCGGCCCGATCGCGGATGGGATCGAAGGCACCCTGCTCAACGTTACGAAGCTGATCCCGTAGCGTAGGGGGCCGAGCAGCCAACCACTGGCCAGCGGCACGCCCCCTGTCTGATGGAAATGGCTGCTCGGGGGCACAATGGAAGGTGATTGCGGGCAGGGCTGACCTGGAAAATGGTCACGAGATTGAGGCCCTGCTGTGCTAGGTCTTTCACCTTTGCGCCGGTAGACTTCGGTCGCGATTGTGCCCAACGAAGCGCATGTGCCAAGCAAGCGCATCGACTCGAGCACCCGAGGGGAGGTTCGGATTGCCGGTCGTATTGGGCAACTTCTGCTGGCTACTGGGCGCCGTAATGTTGGTGAACCTGCTGCTCGTGGCGTGGATACGCATGGTCAGGCGGTGGCGACGCAATATGGACGTCAGCGACGACCCCGAGTACGTTGCGACCCTCGCGACCCTTTCCGAGGCTTCCGTGCGCCGCCACTTCAATCCCTACACCGATATCGACTGGGAAGCGCCGGAGCTCGCCGTCAACACGAATGACCCCCGCTGGGCTCTGTCAGCCACCGATGCGCTGGGACGACATCCGTGGTACCAGGCGCAACCATTGGAAAAGCAAATTGAGATCGGATTGTGGCGCCACGCCAACACCGCAAAGGTGTCCCTCCAATTGGAGAGCATCCTGATTCGCGGTCTGATGAACTACACGTTCTGGGTGCCCAACGGATCACCCGAATACCGTTACTGCGTGCACGAATCCACCGAAGAGTGCAACCACGCCATGATGTTCCAAGAACTGGTGAACCGCATCGGGGTGGATGCTCCGGGCATGCCGCGGTGGCTGCGATGGATATCACCCGCGATCCCGCTGTATGCGGGACCGCTGCCCGGCACATTTTTCTTCGGGGTCTTAGCCGGTGAGCTACCGATCCACAACATGCAGAAGAGCATGTTGCGAGAGGACAATTCGCTGCATCCCATCCTGGAGAAGGTGATGGCGATCCACGTCGCCGAGGAGGCCCGCCACATCTCCTTCGCCGATCAGTTCCTTAGCAAGCGTGTGCCCAATATGGTGCGGCGGAGCCGGTTTGCGCTATCGCTGTACGTGCCGATCGTGATGCGGGTGCTGTGCCAGGCGATCGTCGTGCCGTCGCGCAGCTTCTTCCGACAGTTCGACATCCCACGCTCGGTGCGCAAAGAGTTGTTCTTCGATGCGCTCGCCTCTCGTCAGGCGTTGCGCAACATGTACGGCGACGTGCGAATGTTGTGCGACGACGTGGGCCTGATGAATCCCGTTGCCCTGCTGCTGTGGCGCATTTGCAAGATCAACGGTCAACCGTCGCGCTACCGCGGCGAGCCACAGCGTGCGCACCTGCCGAGCACTGCCACCGCTGCCTGAATTTTCTTGCCCAGCACGTCGCGCAGCTTTACGGTGAGATCCACGAGCGCCGTTGTGCAGTAAAGCCGTTAAGAGTGCCATCCCACAACCGCGCCGTATCGTGCTGTGCGATACTTCCAGCATGGTTCGCAGCCCCTCCCTGGACAAAGTCGGCGCAGGCCTCGTCTACCGCATTGGCTCGACGGCGACTTACAAAAAAATCTTCCGGTACTGGTACCCGATGATGACCCGCCGGCTCGGTCAGCAGGATGATGTTCAATTCCTGAACTGGGGCTACGAGGAAGATCCGCCGTTAGGCCTGCCGCTTGACGAAGCCGACGAGCCGAACCGGTACAGCATTCAGCTTTACCACCAGACCGCGACGCAGGCCGATATCAGCGGCAAGAAAGTCCTGGAGTGCAGTTCTGGCCACGGCGGCGGCGCCTCCTACCTGACGCGCACGTTGAAGCCGGCTTCCTACACGGGGCTTGACTTCAACGCTGCGGGAGTCGAATTCTGCCAGAAGAGGCACAACCTACCCGGTCTCAACTTCGTCCACGGCGACGCCGAGAACCTGCCCTTCCCGGACGAATCCTTCGACGCGGTGATCAACGTTGAGGCCTCACACATCTACCCGCACTTCGAACGCTTCCTCAGCGAGGTAAAGCGGGTACTTCGCCCCGGAGGGCATTTCCTGTATGCCGATTTCCGCAACCGCGATGGCTTCGGCGACTGGGAAAAAGCAATGGCGGAATCCGGCCTGCGGCAGGTCTCCGAGCGGGTCATCAACACGGAGGTTTTGCGGGGTCTCAAGAATAACTCGCCGCGGTCCAACGAACTGATCAACAATCGCCTGCCGGCGTTCTTGCGCCGCTTTGGCCGTGAGTTCGCGGTAGTGGACGGCTCGTGGTTCTACAACGACCTCGAGCGCGGCGAAATCGACTACCGCGCATACCACTTCATCAAGGATTGAGGTCTGTTCGGCGGGCCCGGCAGACGCCGCAGCGTCATAGCCGGACACACTAGACGTGCGTTCGCCTCGGTACCTACAGCGATGCAACCATCGCCGAGAACGCTTGGGTCGAGGTCAGCTACCGAAAAGGGCAGTCATTCTAGCGCTCCGATGATTACTACGAGTGCCAATTTTGAACTCAATTCTTGCCGGTCCGGCGGTCCTAAAGGTGTCGGACAAAACCGCATACCCACAGCTCGGGCAATCGGATTAGCCGGGCTCGTTTTCGATCAGGGACACTGCTGAAACCGTAAGGGGCCGTCGGTTACGGTAGCTGCCGTAACTCGGCACGATTCCTCACGAAGGGGTGTAACCACATGTCGTTGGCTCGCATGCTCCGCTTCCGCGCCAGCCTCATGAAGGTCGGAGTCGACGGCCTGGTCGGGGTGGCTCGGGACAAAGCCACTTCGTACGGCTACACCTTGACCGGTCGGAAAACCGCACCCGCCACGGACTTCGACCCGTTCTCACGAAAGACGATGCGCGATCCGTACCCCGGCTATCGTGACTTGCTGACCGGGCCCGACGTGCCGAACGTGTGGTACAACCGCAAGCGCGGTATCTGGATCATCGCCGGTTACGACGATTTGCGAAAAGCGTTGCGCGACAACGAGGCATTGTCGTCGGCAGAGAGTCAAAGCCGTTTCCGCGTCCACCTGCCCTCGATGAATGCGGTCGACCCACCGGAACACACTCGACTTCGCAAATTCGTCTCCCGCGCTTTCACCCCACGGGCAATGGCGGCCTGGCAGGCCAACATCAACGAGGTCGCCGACGAGCTCGTGGACGGCGTCATCGCCCGCCGCCACACCGAGGCGGTGTCCGAGTTGGCCAAACCGCTGCCGACCCGGCTGATCGCGATGATGCTCGGCATACCGCGCCACGATCAGCCTCAATTCGTGGAATGGTCAGATGAGATGGTCGCGGGTTCCTTTGTGCCGTTGACCCCTCGCGGTATGACGCTCTCCGCGCGCTCAGGCTCCGCGACCGCGGCGATGCGCCGCAACCTCAATCCGCTCATCGCGCAGCGCCGCCGAAATCCCGGTGACGACCTAATCTCGATGATGACTCCCGCCGACGCCGACGACGTGCTTACCGATGACGAGATCTTTTGGAGCGCAGCGATGCTGATCGGCGCCGGCAGCGAGACGACAACAAATATGTTGTCGGGGCTGCTGTTAACCCTCGCTCAGCGCCCCGAACTGTATGCCCGGCTGCGCGCGCACCCTGAGCTGGTACCCGCCGCCATCGAGGAGCAGTTGCGCTTCGTTGCGCCGGTGCAAGGGTTCTACCGCACCGCAACTCGCGACTACACCGTCGGGGCGAACACGATTCCGGCCGGCGCGCGGGTGCTGCTGCTGTTCGCCGCGGCCAACCGCGACCCTCGTCACTACGACAATCCGGACACCTTCGACCTCGACCGCAACCCGACCGACCATCTGGCATTCGGTGGTGGCGTCCACTTCTGCCTTGGCGCACCATTGACCAGGTTGGAAGGCGCCCGGGTCTTCTCACAGTTGCTACCGAGGGTCGAGACGATCCGCCTCGCAGGGGACTACCGTTACCTCGACAACCCGACAATGCGCGGGCTGGAGCATCTTCCGCTGGAGTTGGTGCCCGCCTGAGCGGAAAGGCTCAGAGCCCGCGCTTGCTCAACCAGGTATCGATGCGTTCGGCAACAGCAGCCCATCCCGGCTCGAGCATCATGTTGTGGCCCATGTCGGGGAAGAACTCTGCTTCGGTGCCATATGCACGTGCGGTGGCGTGTATTTCGTTGCGGGTGTGCGCCCCATCCTCGTCGGCGCCGAGCACCAGCAGCGGCGTCGTCACGCGTTTGGGCCGGGGTAGGCACAGCAGCAGGCTGTCAATGCCGATGCGCGAGCTGTCTTCTTGCAGCCGGGCCGCGTACTTGCGGACGTCGGCCTCCGGTGTGTGCGCGGAGAAGAACCGCTCTCGGGCCAGGTGCGGAGGATTGATGTACGGCAACGCCTTGCCGGTCAACGTCATCCTGGCGAAATGTGACGGGCGATGCCTGATCCAACGCAGCGCATTTCCGAGGTTTCCCCGCGGCGGCACGGACGTCATCAAAATGCCAGCCGGAGCAGTGTGCGTCTCCAGATACTTCTGCACGACAAGACCGCCCATAGAGTGACCGATGACCACCGGTGGACTGGACAGACGGTCGGCAACCGAGCTGACATCCTGGACGTAATCGGCGACCGAACAGCGCCACAACGGCTTGTCACTCGAGCTCTCGCCGTGACCGCGGAAACTCAAGGCCAAAGCACGATAACCTTTATCGGCGAAAAAGCTGAGGAAGTTCTCGTCCCAGCACCATGCTGCATGCCAGACCCCGTGCACGAAGAGCAGCGGGACGGGATGCGCCTCGCTGACATACCCCTTTTCGATCACCTCGAGCACGGCGTTAGCCTATCTGTCCGCGTAGCTGGACCCCTGAGATGTCCAATAATCCAGATACCGTCGCGGCAAGCCATGCCGCTAATTGGGTTTCGGCGGCAGGGCGCGTCGCGCGAGCAGCGGCAAAAGCCGCTCCTGGGGCGCAACCCGACAAAATGCCGCAACGAGCCGATTGGCCCGACCCGGGACCACCCGCGGCTTATTGTCTGCCAAACCATCGATGGCAGCCCGTGCGACCTGATCGGCGGACTTCCACATGAAGCTGGGTAACACCGCTGCACGTTGCCCGGCGCTGAACCCGGCGACGTCGTCCAATCCGGTGGCGACCGGTCCCGGACACAGTGCGGTAGCCGTTACACCGGTGCCGCGCAATTCGCTGCGCAGGCTTTCGGTGTAAGACAAGATAAATGCCTTGGCAGCACCGTAAGCGGCTTGCCCGGGCAGGGGGTAGAAGCCCGCCAACGATGACACGTTCAGCACGGCGCCGCGTCCGCGCTCGACCATCCCCGGCAGGAACCTGGTGCACAAGTCCACCACGGCGACAACGTCAACTTCGACGAGGTTAAGTTGTTGTTCTGGAACTGATTCCGCTACGAGAGCGCCAACCGACAGGCCTGCGTTGTTGATCAGAATGTCCGGCGCCAGGCCCAGCGCCGCGACGCGGCCCGGCAGCTCGGCACGATCGGTCCGGCTGGATAGGTCGGCCGGTAGGACATGCGCGCAAGCCCTCAGCCTCTCGGCAAGCGCCTGAAGGCGGTCGGTACGTCGAGCGACCAACACCACTTGATGGCCGCGTTGCGCAAGCTCCCGGGCGATGGCCTCGCCGATACCTGACGATGCGCCGGTGACGATGGCAGCGCTTTTCTCTCCAGGTGTCGGAAACCCCACAAACCGACCTTAACCGGCTTGCCGAGCGCGCATGGACCAACCGCTGCCAAAAAGTGCTCCACAAAATTCCGACACGCCAATGTTGTCAATGTCTGCACGTGAACGCGCGACCGAATGCAAGATAGGCATCGGCTTCAGTGCTAGAACCAATCGGCTGCCTGCGGACGCTCGGCCGAGATCTACATGCTGAGCAGGGTTGTTGACGTGACATGAATCGAGGGGGCCATGACACGACGTAGCTTCCGTTGGCTGGGAGTGGGACTGCTGGCGAGTGCCGGCGCCGGTCTGCTGGAAGTGGCATCGACGCTGCACCCGGCGCCTGCCATCGGGGACGATACCGCGCTGATCATGGGCTACGCCGGCACGCCCGACCCGGACCAGACGTATGTATCACAGGTGATGGACCTTTTCGTAAACCCGACCCCGCCGGAATTCCCAGGACAACCGGTGTTCACCGGGTACTCCCCGGTCATTCAGACCACACCTGAGGGCGCTGATTTCCAGCAGGTCATGACCCAGGGCGCCAGCGAGTTGAACCAGGGGATCATGCAGCAACTCGGGGAAGGAAATAAAGTCGTCGTCTTCGGCTACTCCGAGAGCACCTCGATCGCCACCCAAGAGATGGTCAATCTCGCCGGCCTGCCTGCCGACCAACAGCCCAATCCGGCGGATCTGCAATTCGTGCTCCTCGAAGATCTCAACAACCCCAACGGCGGCTTCGGCAACCGGTTCCCGGATCTCCTCAACATGAGCTTTCCCGCAACCCCGGCAGACACTGCCTACACCACCGACATTTACACGATCGAGTACAGCGGAAGCTCCGACTTCCCCCAGTACCCCTCGGACCTGCTGGCCGACGCGAACGCCGTCGCCGGGTTTATTGACCTGCACCCCTGGTTATTGCCGGGCTGGCCAACGGGTTTCAACTCTTCAGAGATCGCTGGCGCTGTGTTAGAACCGACATCTCCCGGATATGCCGGCAACACCGACTACTTCTTGATTCCCACCCAGGATCTGCCGCTGCTGGACGGGCTGCGCGCGGTGAACCCTGCGATGGCAGACTTGATCCAACCCGACCTGCGGGTGATCATCGACCTGGGCTATGACCGGACCGGGGGTGCCGATATCACCACCCCTGCCGACATGTCAATGCCGAATATCGACTGGACAACCGTCAACGCTGAGCTTGCCCTCGGGGCGCAACAAGGAATGACGGCCGCCGAGGTCGACCTCGGAATGTTACCGACCTCCGACCTGCCGAATGCCTACCCTTACCTACCGGATATTCCGGGATTGCAATCTGGCTCGGTCGGGGCGGCCGCCTCAGTGCTGCCCGCCGCCAGTGCACTAGCCGGGGATATGAGCGGACAGCCGAACCTCAGCGCATTGCTAGCCGACCTCAGCACCTACACAACAACAGAGCTCAGTGCGCTGTTCGGGTCAAACACAGCGGCGGACGTCACCTCAGCGTTGAGCGCCGACCTGCTATCCAGCCTCACCGGGTTATTCGCGAACCCGGCTGACTTCCTTTCTTTCTGAGTCGGCGGTCCAACGGCATTTGAGGCCTTTGCACTCGCGCCGTCTCCATGCCCCGCGCGGTGACTAATTCGCTACGCTGACATCCGCACGCAACTCCGGATCGCCAAGTCGCCCGCCGGATTGTCGATATCGTTGCAAGGAGCCCTGATTCGATGACAGCCAAGTCAGTTGCTCTGGTCACGGGAGCGACGAGCGGTATCGGTGAGGCGACTGCTTACCTGCTGCATGCCCGGAACTATGTGGTGTTCGCGGTCGGCCGTAATCCGACTGCTCTGGAGAGCTTGCAGTCACGGGGCCTGCAGGCCCGCGCCCTCGACGTCACCGACGAGGCCGCGGTGACCCGACTTCTGGAAGAAATCCACACCGCCCACGGAGGCGTCGACGTTTTGGTCAATAGCGCCGGATTCCCGCTTCCCTGCCCTCTCGAGCAAGTGACGTTGGACCAATTGCGAAACCTTTTGGAGACCAACGTGATAGCGACGCTAAACCTCTCACAGGCCGTGCTACCGAGCATGCGCGCTCGAGGAACGGGCACCATCGTCACCATCGGGAGTACAGGCGGGCGGTTCACCAGTCCGGGCGCGGGCGCCTACCACATCGCCAAGTACGGCGTCGAGGCGCTTTCGCTTGCTCTCCGGGCCGAAGTAGCGCAGTTCGGGGTCCGCGTTGTGCTGATCGATCCGACCGGGGTGCGTACCAGGTTTGTCCAATCCCAACTCGAAGCCACGCACTCGTACTCCGATGACGATCCGTACGGCGAGTTCAAACGCCGCTACGCCGACACCACGCGGGCCCTGACCAAGATGCCGGGCATGATGGTCAGCGCCGACAGCGTCGCCCGCGCGGTGCTCCGGGCCATCGAGGCAAAAAACCCCAAGCCTCGCTACATCGTCGGCGCGTCGGGAAAGGCCTCTGTGCTTGCCCGAGCGCTACTGACCGACCGCATGTGGGATCGGGTCATGGGCAGGGGCTTGAGCGCGTAGCCCGTGAGCCACAGCGTGGTCGGACCCGCCGTGCGCTGTGCCCACCGCGGGTTGCGGCTTAGAACAACGTCAGCAGGTCTGCCGGCAAAGTGCTCGCGAAGTTGGCAGGCAGGTCTGCGGCGAGGGACGCCATCATTGCGCTGAGGTCCGCTTGCAGTTGCGTCGTGAGGTCCGCCGTCAGCGTCGATAAGAGGTCCGAAACCGCGGACGTACTGAACATCGCCGTCAGCGCGCTCATGTCCGCCGACAACGTGGTGGGATCGACGCTGGCCGCCGTCGCCGCCGGGTAGGCGCCCGGGTCGTCCAGCGGTGGAACGGTGAAGCCGAGTTGCTCCCAGAACTGGTGGAATTCGGGTGCCAGCGTGGCAAGATCGAAGGTCCCCGGCGTGTTGTTGCCAACGTAGGGCGCGTCTTGGAAGTCCCAGAAGTTGTGGTTCTGCAGCAGCGCGATGGAGTTCAGGATCGTTGCTTCGGAGGGAACGTTGGCTCCGCCGTCGGGTGCACCCGCGCCGCCGGCGTAGTCGGCCAGCCACTCGTTGATCACCGGGTTGCCCGGCATCATGTTCCCGATTTCCTTGATCAGGTCCGGGTAGTCCATATGAGCGCTGGTGATCGAAGAGCACGTGTCCGGGCAGAATGGGCTGCCCGGAGTGACCGGATCGAAGAACATCAAGCCCGCCAGGAAGGCCTGCATGGTCTGCGCGATCTCGGTCGGGTCGCCATAGATCGGGTCGATACCGGTGCCGTCTAGGCCGGTAGTCGTGGGCGCCGCCATCAAGCTGTTAAAGAAGTTCTCGAATGGCACCCAGGGCTGGAAGGTGTAGGTGTCCCCGGACCATGGCATCGAGTTAGGGATGCCGTCAACGGTAGTGGTGCCCGGGATACCTTGGCCGCCAAGAAGACCAGTCGAGGATGACCAACCGTCGAAGTTAAAAACCTGACCGCTGGCCACGCTGTTGGTTGGGTCAACGCTGCCGTCAGCATTGGGATTGAAATAGAACTCGCCGTTCGGGGTGTACTGGGCGTTGAACCAGTTGTCAAACAGCCCCATCTTCTCCTGCCCGGTCAGGATTTGGCCCAGCCATGCGTAGAAGTCGACCCCTTGCAACCCGGTGATGGGACTTGAGGGCTCAAAGGGCAGACAGGACGCCTCGGCGCAGCCCGAATTCGTCGGGAGCTCGGACGCCACGAAGCCCCACAGCTGCTGGCCGAGGCCCCCGCTGAAGTCGGTTTCGGGCGCATTCATGCCGCTCAGCTCGGGGAACGGAATCAAGAAGTTTTCGACCGACATGAAGTGGGTCGGGTCGCCGGGGTCGACTCCCCAAAGGTTCGTTGGGCTGACGACGAACCACGGGCCGGCCATAAACAGGTTGTCGGTGAAGAATTGCGTTGCATGAAGCTCGTTGGCCGGAATATTGACCAGGTCGTAGAACAAGTTCAGCGGGATGTTGGCGATGGATGAGTCGACCAGACGCGTCGCCATGCTGACGACGGGGAGCTCCGAGACCCGCGGCACGATCGGAGTGACGGCAACAACGCTGGTCGCCGCGAGTGCGGCAGCGGCCATGGCGTATCGACGCGAAACAGCCTGCATGACGCCCCCTACATCTGTTCGATTGATCCGTGAACGCTGAACTTACACTAAGAGAATCTAAGTCCGGACAAAAACTGAAGGAAATCGCTAAAACGCATCGTGATCAGGCTCACATAATATTTACGTGCTGTGCAATAAGTGATCGAATGTCCAACTTATTGGACAAATCATCTGGCTGATGCCGAGCCAGGATCGAACCAGGGGCGGTTGCCATAGACGTCGAGATGCGTCACCTGCTCAACCGGCTTGCGGCTGGTCGGGCCGTACCGACCGCGCGGCCAGCCGAGCGCTACCACGCAACACGGCTTCACCGAGCGTGGCAGGCCGAGAATTCTGCGTGCCCGCGCCGGCCGCCACAGCGGCAAGGTGATCAGCGACGCACCCAGCCCCATGGCCCGAGCGGCCAGTAACAAATTCTGCACGCTCGGATAGATCGATCCCCAGTATCCCGACACCGCGGCATGGGGCATGACCGAAAACGGCACCCGCCCTTCGCGAACGGTGAGCCGCAGGCAGGCCACCACCAAGACCGGGACCTCGGTGAAGTGGTCGACCTGCCATTGGGCTGCGCGGATGACCTTCGCTACCGACTCGTCGCGGTCGCCGGCACCCTTGAGCAACCCGCCGTAGGAGTACTTCCAGCCGTCGCGGTAGCGGCGCGCGAGCTTATCCATCACGCGACGGTCCTTGACGACAATGAATTCCCAATTTTGTCCATTGGCACCCGTCGGTGCGCGTAGCGCCAATTCGATGCACTTCAACACCACCGCGTCATCCACCGGGTCGGGATGAACGCGTCGCACGGCCCGCTGGGTCATCATCGCGTCAAGCATTGGCATGTTCAGGCCGGCGAGCGCCTCGGCGGTGGCTGGCGCTACCCGAAATGCATCGGAGTATGGAGAGCTGGAGCTCGGCGTGTCAGTCATGTCTGTCGTTTACTCCGTCACAAAATTCGAACTGCTTTCAGGCGTGCTCCGTTACCCACTTCGCGGTGAAATTTTGAATATTCGGAATCCCTTGGGAGAACTCCCGCACGATAAAGCTCTCGACTGTTCCGCCAACCAGCGGAACTTTAAATTCCACGGTCCCAGTAAAGGTCATCAGTGAGCCGCTCTGGGTGGGCGCGACCGCCGCGGCGCCAGAACCGGATCCCGGCGCCCCGAGCACCGCGACACTGATCTCCCCGCGAAGTTGACTGTCGACCGGTCGCCACATCTCGGTGTGCCGCACTTTCAGGTCGCGGCGATAGAACTTGGACACGATCCCGGGCAACAGGTCGCGGCCCAGATCCTGGGTGGTGACCACCCGAACGCTCTGGTCATCATCGACGTTTAAAGATTCCAGCGCGGTGGTGCCGTTAAGGGTCGCAAGCCGGGCCAGCCAATAGTCCTCGTCGCTAAACGCCGAATGAACCTGTTCGACAGTTGCTGGCGACTCGGCCGACAGATCGAACGAACGCGGCATAGTAAACCGAACTCCTTATCACTTAGCGAACAACCCGTCCGCCAGGCGGGCCGCGAAAGTCCGCGTCTGTTCCAACTGCTCGGGTTGCACATTGGTAGGCGGGATGCGAAGACCCAGGTATTTCTGGCGGTACTCACCTGAACCCAGGTAGCTGGTCAGCGACAGCATGGAGCGAAGCGAGTCGCCCGGATAGGTGAAATGAATTTCGTCGACGTACCGGCCGCCCTGCTGCCCAGCGAGCTCACGTACCGCTTCGAGATTTTCCCGCCAGTACTGGCGGCACACCACGAAAACGGCGAACGGCTTACCGGACAACAGCTTTCGCGCCTCATCCGATTTGAGGAAGGAGCGCATCGGCATGCTGACGGTCTGCCACCAGGTCGGCGAGCCGATGCAGATCAGGTCGTAGTCGGCGTTTCGCGCCTCGTCGGGAATTTTGATCTCACCTGTCTCACCGCGTTTCTGCGCCCCCAGCACACTCATCATGTCGGGCCACACCCGCCGCATCGGGAAGCGAGAGAACTTCTCCGCGTACCGCGGGTCGGTGAACTCGATCGCGGCCTCGTGCACCTCGCACCCGCGGGCACGCAAAACCTCCCCCGCCGCTTCGAGCACCTTTTGCGACTGCCCCGTGTAGGAGTAATAGAGCAGCAAAACCCGCGGTGGCCGTTCGCCGCCCCCGGCGCCGGTCGTATCCGTCATGCCACCTCCATCGTCAAATCTCGCACAGTAGTCTCTGCGTGGTGACCGACAAAGTTTCCGTCGACCTCAGCGGTCCAGCGCAGACTATGCTGACCACGCTGTACTGCAAGGCATTGGATGCCGATTGGGATCAACCGATCTTGGGCGACGGGTTCGCCAAAGATGCTGTGGCCCGAATCGACTACGACTGGGGCGAACTCAAGGTCACCGACCGCTGGACACCGCTGGTGACGGTGCGAACCGCCCAGTTCGACATCTGGGCCGCCCAGTTCCTGGCCGCTCATCCGCAAGCGACCGTGATCCACTTGGGCTGCGGCCTGGACAGCCGGGTTTTCCGGCTTGATCCCGGGCCCGGCGTGGAATGGTACGACGTCGACTACCCGGCGGTAATCTCGCTGCGCGAGAAAGTCTTTCCGAGCCGACCGCGATACCACCTGGTGGCCACTGCGGCCACCGATCCGTCCTGGCTCGACCAAATCCCGGCTGGCCGCCCGACACTGCTGTTGGCCGAGGGCATCAGCATGTACCTGACAGAGGACGATGGCGTCGCCTTGCTGCAACACGTCGTCGACCGGTTCGGATCGGGCGAATTGCAGATCGACTTTTACAACTGGGTGATAGTCCGGTCGCAGAAAACGCACCGGCTGCAGCGGCAATCCGGTTCGACGCTGCACTGGGCCGTCAATCGTCCGGCCGACATCACCACCCGAGTATCCGGAGTTCGATTGCTGTCCGCCGTGACATTCTTCGACGCCAACACATTCGGCCGGGCGTCGGGCGTCTTCCGGCTGATGAGGCAGTTGGTCCGCGCCTTTCCGCCGCTGCGCCGAACGTTCCAGTACCACCGTTACGCCTTCGGGCCAGTTAGCTAACACTCATGTGCTGCTCGGCCACAGTGCAGAGCAGCGAATGAATTGCCTCGATCGACTTTTCCGGCTCTGGCCCATGCGAGTGGTATTCGACGTTGAGCTGATCGGCGTAGATCTGGGTGAAGTAGATCTCGATTCCGGCACTCACGGCGAAGTACAGCTCGCCGTGCGTGGCTGTGACTTCCACCCCCGGAGGCGTACGGACGGGGGGCACCAGACCGTTGTCGGACAACAACACCACATCGGGCATCCCCGGTGCGTTGCCAACATATTGCGGGCTGAAGTGCAGCCGGGACTGCTGGATAACACCTTCCTCCAGGTCTGCGCGAAAGGTCTGGGCGATATCGCGGGCTAGGTCGATCACCGCTGTCTTGTGGTTGATCTCGGCCAGATATGTTCCCAACCCCACGGGGTTCGTGCATCCGGTCGCCGACACCGGCGGCGAAAGGAAATACCGCAGATCGACCGTGTAAATAAACGGCACCGGGATGTTCAGCTTGCCGCGAACCTGCCACTCCGCGACCAGGATCGCGGCGGAGAGCACGGAGTGCAGACCTATCTTTTCGGCGCGGCAGAGCTCGACGATGGCATGTGTCTGGCTCTCACTCAGCCGACACGACACCATCGGAACACGTACCGGCGACGTTGGTTTGACTCCGGTGTCGGCTCGCCGGGACGGCGGAAGATCGTAGGCGAACAACGCCGGCATGAACCGCTCGATACCCGAGCGCGGGCCTTTTTGGATACCCCGGTCGGCGAGCACGGTCTCGATCGATTCCGGCGCGGGCTGGGCGGCCACCGGGCCGGTGCGTCCATTGGTGACCAGATCGGTGTAGAAGGACAGCAACTCCTCGATGAGGCCGTACATGTGGTGACCGTCGGCGAGGGCGTGATGAACGTACAACGTGGGGTGCGCTTGTCCGTCCCGGATGAAGAGCCGCAGGTGCACCAGCGACTCGGCCTGGTCGAAATGTGGTGGGGGGGCTTGCACGCCCGGCCCCTCGACCTCCACCACTTCGAGTCCCGAGTGCAGAAGGTCATCGGTGACGAGTTCGTGACGGCCATCGGCGCCACGCTCCAGGCGCGCGGTGAGGACCGGGTGCGCCTCGAGCAAAAGATCGAAGGCGTCCGACAACGCGTCGGTATCGATCGGGCCCTCCAGGTGTGCGGCAAGGCCCACGAAATTGTGTGTCTCGGCGAGCATCTCCTCGCTGAGCGCCAGCTTCCGAATGACCGACGATGGAAACACTTTCAGACTCCCTGGCGGCTGGTATCGGTGTTGTGCATCCGCCTTGGCTATCCCGGCGTATCGATCGACGACAAATCCACCAGGGCCATTTCATCGCCCTCAGCGTCCAATTCGTCCTCGGCGAGCGCCTCTCGGGTCAGCTCCATCAACGCTTTGGCGAAGCCGTCCGCAAGCGATTGCGCAGTGGACGATTCGACCCTGCGGCTGTCATGCCACCAATCCAGGTTCAGCACACCGGCGCCGCGATACACCCGAAATTCGATCGCGTGCCCGAGGCCGGGAATTGTGTCTCGCACCGGCATCGCGATGTCGGGGTCGAATTGGACAGGCGCGGCTTCGGACGGCAACGACGGCAGGTCAGGAATCGTGCCGACATAGGAAAAGTAGATGTCGGCTGGGCGCGCCGCACCCAATAACCGCGCGGTCGGTGCGTACAGGTAACGCAGCAGCCCGTAGCCGATTCCATAGTGCGGCACGGCATTCAGCCTGCTGTGCACGTCGTCGAGCAATTGCTTTGCGCTGGTTCCATCGCCCTTTGCGCAGTCGAGAGCAACCGGGTAGACGGTGGTGAACCAGCCAACCGTCCGGCGCAGGTCGACATCCGGTTTCAGCACTGACCGGCCCGGTCCGCCGATGTCGACGGCGACCGACCCGTCGCCGACCGCGGCCGCGATCGTGCGGGTCAGCGCGGCGAGCAGGATCTGTTCGATCGGCACCCGCAGCCGGCGGCGCGCGTCATCGATCTCGGTAGTTTCGGCGACTGTCAGCGCCGAGTGCAACCGCACCAGATCGGCTACGCCCGGGCCTTCGGTGATATCCCGGTTGGCCACCGGCAGGCTAGATGCCGTCGCAGTCTCCAACCAGAAGTCGCGGCTCTCAACGACTGCCGGATGGATGGCCAGCCCGGCGCAACGCTGAGACCACTCGGTCCACGGCGTGCTGACCGGTTCGAGCGCAATCTCGTCGCCTGCCAACCGCTGGCCGAACGCGGTGAAGATGTCGGCAAGCAGAGTTTCACGCGACGTGATGTCTGCGGCGATCGCGTGCACGCTGATAGCCAGGTAGCACGAACCCCCCTGAACGCCACGGACATACGTGGCGGTCAGCGGAGGGCTGATGAGGTCCTGTTCGCGGATCTGCTCGTTCAGTATGCCCAGCAGCGCTTCTCGCTCCTGTGCGCTTGCCGGCGAGACGTCGTCGGGAAGCGACCTGGTGGCCAGTTCGGCGAGTTCTTGTGGTTCGCTGACAACCTGCTCCCACGTGCCCGCGCGTTCCACGATTTGCAGCCGCAGCGCATCGTGGTGGTTGGTCACGGCCGTGAGCACTGAGCGGACGTCGTCAACTGACACGTCGGGCCGCAGCTGCAACAGCAGGGGCACGCGCCACTGTCCGCGTTCTTTCACTCCGCGCTCGAGGAAGTAGGAGATGTTCGGCGGGACAGGCGGATGCGTGACGTCACTAAGCGATTGACGCGCCAACCCGCCGGCGGCGTATCGGGCAGTCAGCGCTTTGGCGAGCGCGGCGATGGTTTGGTTTTCGTAGAGGTCTTGGGGCGTGAGGTCCAGCCCTTCATTGCCGGCGGTCATCGCCACGCTGATCGCGACCAGTGAGTCGCCACCGAGTTCGAAGAAGTTGGCCTTGCGATCGACCGAACCGATACCGAGGCACTGCCCCCAAATACGTTGCAAGGTCGCTTCCATCGGCGATTTGCCGTTGCTGGCCGCGCCGGCGGCGTCGGCTGCCGCGGTCCCGGCCGGCGTCGCTGCTCCATTGACCGCAGCCGTGTCGGCCACCCACCCGCCGTGCGGCCGGTGATCCACCCAATGCCGTTGGCGTTCAAACGGATAGCCGGCAATCGTCAGCAGCCGTGGCTGCTGACCGCCACGCAGTGGCGTCCAGTCGACCTCGACTCCCGAGGACCAAAGCTGCCCGAGCGCCAGCAGAAACGCGTCCCGGTCGTCACGGTTCTGGGCGTGATGGCGCATCAACCGAATGGCGTGGTGGCCTGTTGACCACTTAGGGTGCCGCATCGCCGAAGCGGTCAAGGTGCCGCCCGGGCCAACCTCAACCACGATCCGATCAGGATCGGTAAGCAACACGTCGATTTCGTCGGAGAAGCGGACCGTCGACCGGACCTGACGTGCCCACGTCGCGGCATTGGTGGCTTCGCTGGGGGCCAGCCAGGTGCCGGTGACGTTGGACAGCAACGGAATTTGCGGCTCGTGCAGGGTCAGTCGAGACAAAAAGCCGGTGAACTCCGGAATCATCGAATCCATCAACCGTGAGTGGAACGCATGCGATGTGCGGACCCGACGCGCGACGATCCCCTTTTCGGTGAGGCGTTCGCTGAACTTACGAATGTTCTCCTCAGATCCCGCAACCACGCAGCCGCCTGGCTCATTGATCGCCGCGACGTCGACATCGCCGGACAGGTGCTCGGCGATGGCATCGGGGCTCAGCGCTACCGCGACCATGACCCCGCGAGGCGCGGCGTGCATCAGGCGAGCCCGCATCGATACCACTTTGATGGCCGTGGCAATGTCGAAGACGCCCGCGATGGTGCCCGCGACATACTCGCCAATGCTGTGCCCTGCCAACGCTGCCGGGCGAATACCGTAGGTTTCGATCAGCTTTGCCAGCGCATACTCGACGGTGAACAGTGCGGGTTGGGTGCGGTCGGTGCGCTCCAAATTGCGGGCGGTCCCGTCGAAGATCTCCGCGCGCAGGTCAACGCCGAGTTCCTCGCCGAACCCCGCGGCGCACTGGTCGAAGTGCTCGGCAAAAACCGGCTCAGACTCGTAGAGTCCGCGTGCCATCCCGATGTGCTGAGCGCCTTGACCCGGAAACAGGAATACGACGCGATCGGAAACATCGGCCTTTGGCGCGGATTCGCCGATGAATATGTTGTCGTGCTCGGCAGCCTCCAACACCGCCGTCGCGTCCTGCTGGTCTTTGACGACCGCCGCGATACGAATGTTCTCTTTGCGGCGACGGGTAAGTGTGTACGCCACATCGGAGAGACTGACGTCGTCACCGGACAACTCGGCAGCCAATGCCGAACGCGACTGCTGCAGCGCCTCGGCGCTTCGGGCCGACATCAACAGCACCTGCGGACCGGGCTTGGGCGCCGAGACCGGGACCGATGGCGCCTCTTCAAGTACCACATGTGCGTTGGTGCCACCGACACCGAACGAGCTGACCCCGGCGCGCAGGATGCCGTCCCATTCCCACGGGCCGTATTCGCTGCGCACGACGAACGGCCCACGGTCGAGGTGCAATTCCGGGTTCGGGCTGGTGTAGTGCAGCGTCGGCGGAATTGCCCGATGCTCGAGGCACAGGATCGCCTTGATCAGGCTGGCGATCCCGGCGGCCGACTCCAGGTGACCGATATTGGACTTGACCGACCCGATGAAACATGGTGCAGCACGGTCCATTTCGGAAACAGCGAATGCCTGTCGCAGGCCTTCGATTTCAATCGGGTCACCCAACGGTGTGCCGGTTCCATGCGTCTCGATATAGCTCACAGTCGACGAGTCGACGTCGGCGATCGCCTGTGCCTCGGCGATGACGTCGGCCTGCCCGGCCGCGTTGGGAGCGGCATAGGTCATCTTCGTCGAGCCGTCGTTGTTCAGCGCCGATCCGCGAATGACGGCGTGAATCCGGTCGCCGTCATCGACGGCATCCTGCAGCGCCTTCAGCACCACCACGCCGACTCCGCTTCCGAAAATCGTGCCGTCGGAGCGGACGTCGAATGGCCGACAGTGGCCAGTCGGCGAGACCATCGATCCGGGGGCGTACCAGTACCCGACGTGGTGCGGGATACGCAGCGATGCGCCGCCGGCCAGTGCCATCTCACACTCGCCGTTCAGAATGCTCTGACACGCCAGGTGCAGCGCGACCAAGGCAGACGAGCAGGCCGTCTGCACCGAGAGCGCCGGCCCGCGCAGGTTGAACGCGTGCGCCACTTTGGTGGCCAGGTAATCCTTGTCGTTCTGCAACGACAGATTGACCATATCGAATGTAATGCCTTGTCCCATAACCACATTAGGGTCATGGTTGGACATGATGTTGTGCAGGAGGTACCCGCTGGTGGTACTCGTCGCGTACACGCCGACCGAGCCCTCTATTTCGGCAGGGTCGTAGCCCGCATCTTCGACCGCGTGAAACGCGGTCTGCAAAAAAAGGCGATGCTGCGGATCGGTCGAGCGCGCCACGTGCGGGGTGAAGCCGAAGAAGTCGGCGTCGAATTCGTCTATCCCGTCCAGCAATGCGGCACGCCGCACGTACGCGTGATTCGCCAATGCCTTCTCGGGGATGCCCTCGGCCAGCAGGTCGTCTTCGGCCAGCGTGACGATCGACTCCTCGCCACGGCGCAGGTTGTCCCAGAATGCCGACAGCGTGTTGGCACCAGGAAACCTGGCCGCCATGCCGACGACCGCAATCGCGTTGGGCGGCAGTTCGCTGTTGCTGGTCACACTCGATCTCCTACCTTCCGCCGAGCCGCGGCTCGCTGCCGGGCTGCGGCGCGTTGCTTGGCTCTGTCACGAACCGCGTTGCCGGTGTCGGCGGCCTTCTCGGTGTCAAGACCCAGTTGGCGGATGAGATCGGTCGTCAGCGCAGCCAACGACGCACCTTGTAGCAACAGGGCCACCGGCGGTTCCACGCCGAAGTCCCCCCGAACAGTGTTGCGGATTCGCACAGCCATAAGCGAATCCATTCCCAATTCGGTCAGCGGCTGATCGACGTCAATCGTGCTGTCTTTCGGATATCCCATGATGGCCAGGATGCGACCGCCCAGTCGTCCGAGGACGACCCGGTTGACTTCGGCGGCGTCCATCTCGCGCAACGCATCGGGTCCCGCCCAATCGTCGTCAGCGCTGTCGGTGTCGAGTTCCTCGGCCAACTTCGTGAAATAGCCGAGCTGGGCAATCTCCGGGAACGCAGCCGCGGCGCGGTCCAGCCGCAGGCGGGCCACCCCGATCCGGGTGGGCGCAGTGGCGAGGATGGCCTCCAGCGCCTCGATGCCTTCGGCCGGCGCGATGGGATCCAGCGCGCTGAACGTCAATGAGCGCGCGACACCGATGTCGGACCACTGGCCCCAATTGATCGTGGTGGCGGGCAAGCCAGATGCGCGACGCCAGTCGACCAGGCCATCGAGCCAGGCACTCGCTGCGGCGTAGGCGCCCTGTCCTGGGGCGCCCAGCAATGACGACGTCGACGAAAAGCCGACCCACCAGTCGAGTTCGCGCTCGGCGGTCGCGACATGCAGCCGCAGTGCGCCAATGGCTTTCGGCGCCCATACTCGTTCCAGGCTCTCCCTGGAGAGGCCGACGACGATTTGATCGTCCAGTACGACAGCGCTGTGCAAGAGGCCTCGCAACGCCAGCCCGGTCTCTTCCGCGGCGCTCACCAGCCGCTCGGCGACTCCGGGTGCGGCGATATCGCCAGACACCACAACGATTTGCGCTCGCTGCTCAAGGTCGGCGAGCATCGTTTGCGCCTCCTCGGACGGCGCGGACCGGCCGTTGAGGATGACGCGTCCGGCGCCGCTGTCGACCAGCCAACGGGCCATGGCCAAGCCAATCCCGCCGAGTCCGCCCGTAAGAATGTACGACCCGTCACGCCGAACGACCGCATCGAACTTAGCCTCACCGAGCGTCGCACGGGAAAGCCGCTTCGCATAACGATTTTCGCCGCGCCACGCGATGATGTCATCGGTGGAAGCCAGCCCGAGTTCGCCTGCCAGCGACATCAGGGTGTCGCCGGCGAGATCGACCAACGTGGTGCGAAGGTCGGGATGTTCGTAGGCGAGAACCCGGATCAACCCGGTCAGGCCGCTGATCGACGGGTCGCCCCGTTCTCCGTCGTTGACGGCCAGGCCGTCGCGGGAAACCAGCCACAGTCGCGGCGACTTGCCGTGCCACCCGCTGAGGATTGTGCGGACCGTCGAGGCGACGCCCCAGGCCAGGTCGCGGCCGTGCGCCGGCGCATCACCGGATTCGGTCCCGTCGAATGACTGCCGACCCGCGAAGATGACCACGCCGACCGGCGGGAGCTCGGGGTCTCCCGCGGCTTGCGAGAAGGCTTCGAGGACGGCCGATTCGTGTGAAAGCTCGGCGGTGATCACCCGTCGGGTCGCGGAGCCGAATCCGGCGATGAATTCCTTTGCAGCCGCCTCGGTCTCGGCACCGTCTGTCAGCACCAGCCAACTGCCCTCGGGCGCGGGCGCCGCAGCGTCGACGGGAGTCTCGACCCACTCGGTGTCAAAAATCTTCTGCGTCAGTGGCAGTGGCACACTGCGGCGTTGCACACGTTGCAGGTAGATGCCGGTGATCTCCGCGGTCGGTGTGCCGTTCTCGTCGGTCAATAGGACACGGCCCGTCAGCCCGGCACCGTCGCCGTCAGGGTTGACCAGCTCGGCGCGGCATCGGGCGCGACGCCCGACATCGCCGAACACCCGGATCTTCTCGAACGAAACCGGCAGATAAGTGGCCTCATTGGCGTCGGCCAGCGATTCGCTCGACATCGCGGCGGCCAGCCCCTGCAACGCCGCGTCCAGCAGCACCGGGTGGATGCGATAAGCACGATGCGCGGTCGCCTCGTCTGGCAGCACGATCTCGGTCTCCGACGAACCGCCTGCCCGGCGCACAATGCGAGTCAGGGCAGCAAACGCCTGCCCGTGATGCAAACCGGTGGTGCGTAACGCGGAGTACAGATCCGCCGGCGAAATCACGGTACCGGGATCTGTGAAAGTGGTTGGCGTGGCAGGTGCCTCGGGCTGCGCGACCTCGACGTGGGCAACGGCATGGCGGGTCCAGGCGCCGGCGGCCGAGCGGGAGTGGATTTCGATGCGAATGTCGTCGCCGTCTTCTGCGCCTCGGGAGAGCTGCGTCGTGAGAGGCGTTTGGGCGCCCAGCGGGAGCATCTGTTCGACTTCGACTCGGACGGTTACCGACTGCGCCGGCAGGCCGAGGGCTTCGCTGGCGGCCGCCAACGCTATTTCGCCGAAACCGGTTCCCGGCATGACCGGCTGACCATGCACCTTGTGGTCGGCCATCCAGGGCAGCGATTCGGTGCCGACATCGGCCTGCCACACATGATCGCGGCCGGAAGGCATCTCGACGTGGGTTCCCAGCAGCGGGTGAGTGCTGGCGGACTGCCGAGTTGCCGAAAATGGCGCCGCCCAATAGCGGGAATGCAACCACGGAGTCGGCGGAAGATCGACGAACTTTACTGTGCCGCTTGCCATCTGCGCGGATGTGACTGACGGCGGCCGAACCGTAGCCAACTGGGTGTGGAAGGCGAGCGTCTCTGGGTTATCCCGGTTCAACGTCGCCGCGACGTGGGCACCGCCGCGCGGCCGGGCCGATTCCAACGTGCCGTTAATGGCGTGGCTCAGCAGTGGGTGCGGGCTGACTTCGATGAAGAAGTGGTTCTGCGCAGCAGATGTCACCGCCTGGCTGAACCGCACCGGGTTACGCAGATTGACCACCCAGTAGTCGGCGTCGAATGCCGGTGCTACACCATTGGTTTGACCGACGGTGCTGATCAACGGGATCTTCGGCATCATCGGATTCAAACCCGCCAGCGCAGTGCGCAACTCGGGCAGGATCGGGTCAACCGTGGGGTGGTGCGAGGCCACGTCCACTTCGATGCGACGCGCCAACCGGCCCTGCGCATCCACCACCGCAACCACCGCGTCGACCTGCTCGGGCGGGCCGGCGATCACCGTCTGCTCCGGGGCGGCATACACCGCGACGGTGATATCCGGATAGTCGGCGATCAACTTCTCGACGGCCTCGGCATCCAGTTCGAGCAGCGCCATCGCGCCCTGACCGGACAGCCGCGACATCAGCTTCGACCGGGTCGAGATCACCTTCAAGCCATCAGCCGGGCTCAGCGCCCCGGCCACGACGGCCGCGGTCACCTCCCCCATCGAATGCCCGATCACCGCATCCGGTTGCACCCCATACGAGCGCCACAACGCGGTCAACGCCAACTGCATACCGACCAACGCCGGCTGGATACGCTCGATACCGACCACCGGCTCACCGGCAACCAGCACATCGCGCAGCGAAAAACCGGCTTGCGCAACGAAATCCGGCTCCAACTCGTCGATCGCGGCAGCGAAAGCGGGTTCGTCGGTCAACAACTGGCGGCCCATGCCGGCCCACTGTGAACCCTGGCCTGAATACAAAAACACCGTGCCTGATCCGCGTGGCGCCTCACGCGGGCCGACCACCCCCGGCGTCGGTTGCCCGGCGGCCAGTGCCCGCAGTCCCGCCACGGACTCGGCCCGATCGCGCGCGGACACCGTGGCGAATTTGTTGTGGTGGCTTCGGTAGTGGTTGACGGTGTGTGCGATATCTGCCAGCGGCACGCCGGCACCCTCATCGACCATCCAATCGGCGAGGGCCGTCGCCCACGACGCGATCCGTTGTTCCGTCTTGCCGTAAACCGCCAATGTCGTTATCGGCGAGGCATCGGCATGCGAGGCCGGCGCCGGATCCGGCCCTTGTTCGATCACGACGTGTGCGTTTGTGCCACCGATGCCGAACGACGACACGGCGGCCCGCCGCGGGCCTTCCTCGGCGGGCCATGGGCTGAGCTCAGTGGGGACGAACAGCCTCGTGGGTGACGGATCGATCGCCGGATTCCATTGCGAAAAGTTGAGATTGGGCGGTATCTGCGCCCGCTGCACCGACAACGCGGCCTTGATGAACCCGGCAATGCCGGCCGCAGCCTCCAAGTGGCCGAAGTTGGATTTCACCGCACCCAGGGCGCAGCGACTCTCGCCGCGCCCGTACTGATCGGCCAACGCTTCGAATTCGATCGGGTCGCCCAACGCGGTGCCGGTGCCGTGCGCCTCGATGAAGTTCACCGAGCCCGCGGTGACGTCGGCGCTGCGCAATGCGCGCGTGATGACGTCAACCTGGGCGATGGTGTTGGGCGCGGTCAGGCCATTGGACCGGCCGTCCTGGTTCACCGCCGAACCGCGCACAACGGCTAACACCCTGTCGCCGTCACGCACCGCGTCGGTGAGCCGCTTGAGCACCACCACCCCACAACCTTCGCCGCGGACGAAGCCATCGGCTCTGGAGTCAAAGGAGTGACACCGGCCCCGCGGAGACAGCATTCCCCACTTGGCCATGGCGATCTGAGTTTCCGGGCGCAAGATCAGACTGACCCCGCCGGCCAGGGCGAGGTCGCTTTCCCGCAATCGCAGGCTCTGGCAAGCCAGATGGATAGTGACCAGCGACGACGAACACGCGGAATCGATCGCAACCGCCGGACCGCGCAGCCCTAGCAGGTACGAGATGCGCCCGACCGCGACGGCGTGGGCGTTGCCCGTCGCGGAGTAGGCATCGATGGTGTCGGGGTTGGCCGCCGAAATCGTTTGATACTCACCGTAATACACGCCCATCATCACGGCGGCACGCACACCGGACAGTTTGTCTGTCGCGATCCCCGCGTGCTCGAGCGCTTCGTAGGCCACCTCCAGCATCAGCCGTTGCTGGGGGTCCATCGCTTCGGCCTCACGCGGGGAAATACCGAAGTAGTCGGCGTCGAAGCCGGCCACGTCGGACAAGAAGCCGCCCCACTTCGACGACATCCGGCCGGGCGCGAATTGGTCCGGGTCGTAATATTCGTCGGCATTCCAACGGTCAGAAGGGATTTCGCTGATGCCATCCCCGCCGTTAGCCAAGAAGTTCCAGTAACCCTGCGGTCCTACCGCACCACCGGGGAAACGGCAGCCGATCCCCACCACCGCCACCGGTTCGGCGGCGGCGATCCGCGAAGCCTTGTCGAACTGCTGCGTCAGCGCGTCCCGCTTGTCGGCGGGCATCGCCGAAACCCTGTCGAAGATCGTTCCCATTAAAAAATACCGCTCTCACTGCCCGCCGAAGCCGACTCCACCTGATCGAACAACTCATCCAACACCCCGCCGGGCGACTCCAGCTCAAGATCGTCGGTTTCGTCCGGCGCGACTTCTTGGGGTGCCAACAGGCCCACCACGTACGTCGCCAGTGACGAGATGGTCGGGTGGTTAAACAGCATATTCGCCGACAGGTCGATACCCACCAGCTTCTGAGTCTCTCGCAGGACCGTCATCGCCATCATCGAGTCCAGTCCCAGCTCGGGGAACGGCTGATCGGTGTTGATCGCTGACGCCGACATTCGCAATTCGCGGGCCAACATGCTCCGCAGCCTGGCCTCGAGTTCGCTGAGCCGGTCCTCGGCCGACAACTGCGACCAGTCCGGGGCGGAGACGTGCGCCTGGTCCCCGTCCACCATGGCCGGCCGTTGGTCGACGGTGACAACGTCGAACGCCTTGTCGAATTCGGCCACCACATTTTCGAAGTAGTTGAGTTCGCGGAACTCGGGGGTGGTGGCAAAGGCGCGATCAAGGCGCAGCCGTCCCACACCGACCCGAGCCAGCGCGCCGCCGACCAGCGACTCGAGCGCTTCGACGCCTTCGTCGGGAGTGATCGGATCGAGAACGCTGTAGGTCAGCGCGTGGCTCATCCCGACGTCGGACCACTGGCCCCAGTTGATCGCGGTCGCGGGCAGCCCCGATGCGCGTCGCCATGCCATCAACGCATCGAGCCACGCGTTGGCCGTCGCATACGCCAATTGACCGGGCAGACCCAGCAGGGTGGCCATCGAGGAGAAGCCAACCCACCAGTCGACCTCGCGGGTCGAAGTCGCGGCGTGCAGCCGCAATGCGCCGCCCACCTTCGGCGCCCACACCCGTTGCATGCCTTCGGAGGTGAGCGCAGTCACCAGACCATCACCGGTCACACCGGCCGCATGCACGACTCCGCGCAGTGGGCGTCCAGTCTCTTCGGCGGCCGCCACCAGCCGATCTGCTACTCCCGCCGAAGCGATATCTCCTGAGACAAAGACGATTTCGGTGTCGTGGCCAAGCTCGGCAAGAGCTTGTTGCTGAACATCTGACGGCTGGCTTCGGCCGTTGAGCACAATCCGCCCCGCACCGCGCTCGACAAGCCAACGGGTGACGACTGTGCCGAGCCCCCCCAGGCCGCCGGTGACGATGTATGACGCGTCGGGGTGAACAACCGCCTCCCGGCGGCCACCATCGAGCGCCGCGCGCGAGAGCCGTTCCACATATCGGCCGTCGCTACGCCACGCGATCACGTCATCGCCGGCGGGCGAACCGAGTTCGGTGAGCAACGCCGCGATCGACGACTCCGGATCGTTCGCTGTGCCCAGGTCGACCAGCGTGGTCCCGAGATCTGGCTCACCCGCCAGGACGCGCGCCGCTTCGCCGGGGAACCGCCAGTTACGAATGAGACCCTTAAGAGCACCGATTGCCGGATCACCCGGCTCATCATCGCGAACCGAAAGCCCGTCACGGGTTACCAGCCACAGCCGCGGCGGATGCCCCTTTCCACCGTCGGCGACGGCGTGCGCCGCAGCTGAGATTGCCCCGATCAACTCCTGGGCGCGCCGAAGCGCCCCGTCGGCGTCGGTACCGTCAAACGACGGCGATCCGAGGAACACGACCACACCTGCGGGCGAAAGCTTTTCATCCGCCGCGGTCTTAACGAAGGTCTCCACAACTGCCGACTCATCCGACAATGCGCCAGTGACGACCCGCCTGGTCGGTGAGCTCAGCCTGGCGGCGACGTCGGCCGCGAGCGCCGCTGTCTCGGCATCGGAATCGGCCAGAAGGAGCCAGCTACCGCCGGCCACCTGGTCGGTATCCGAACCAGTTGGCGGCGTCGAACTTTGCACCCACACAGCGTCGAAGATCTTCTGCTCCAACGGCAGCCGCAACGCTTCGACCGGTCGCAGCTCGAGATCGGTGAGCTCCGCCGTGACCGTCCCCGCGTCGTCGGTGAGAGCGATTCGGCCGCGGAAGTCGCCGGGCGCTTGCTCGACCAGATCGGCGTGACACCGGGCGCGGCGCCGACTCGGACCGAACACCCGGATCGACGCGACCGACACCGGCAGATACGACGTCGAACCGTCTGACGCGTCGACCGGGATGGCGGCAGCCAGCTGCCGCAACGCCGCATCGAGCAGCACCGGGTGAATGCAGTATTCGGGATGGTCCGCAGCGTCGTCGGGCAGCTCGATGTCGTGGCCCGACTCGGGGTCGCGCAGCTCGGCAGGTGCCTTCTGGTCGGTCACATCGATGTCGGCTACGGCATATCGGGACCACTTGCCGTCCGCCGAACTGGCATGGATCTCAACGCGATTCCCGTCAGCGCCGGAAGCGAACTGGGTGGTGACCCGCGTGTGGCCGTCCAAAACAAGCGCCTGCTCGATCTCGAGTCGGTTGACCCCGATCGCGTCGACGGGCTGGCCAAGGGCCTGGCGGCCCGCGGCCAACGCCATCTCGGCAAAGCCCGCCGCTGGCATGACGGCCCGGCCATGAACCATGTGGTCGGCCAGCCACGGAATTGTCTCGGTTCCAATGTCGGCCTGCCACACATGTTCACGGCCAGAAGGCATTTCAACGTGCACCCCGAGCAACGGGTGCACATCCGGCAGCCGCTGCACGCCGGATTTCTTCTCGACCCAATAGCTGGCATGCAGCCACGGCGACGGCGGAATGTCTGCGCGCCGAACCCCACCGGCCGTCGGGGTCACACCGAGAGTGGCGAGTTGAGTGTGGACCGAAAGAGTTTCGTCGTCGCCGCGCTTCATCGCCGAAGTGACGACAAATCGGTCGCTCGACGGCTCCGAGGCGAGCGTTTCGCCGATGGCGTGGGTGAGCAGTGGGTGCGGGCTGACTTCGACGAAGGTGGCGTGATTCTGCGCAGCGGCCGCCACTGCCTGGCTGAACCGCACGGGGTTACGGAGATTGACCACCCAGTAGTCGGCAGCAAACGCCGGTGCCGCGCCGTTGGTTTGGCCGACCGTGCTGATCAACGGAATCCGCGGCGCGGTCGGTGCCAGATCAGCCAGCGCAGTACGCAAGGCCGGCAAGATCGGATCGACGGTCGGATGGTGTGAGGCCACATCGACCTCGACGCGCCGGGCTAACAGACCTTGCGCGTCCACCACCGCGATCACCGCGTCGACCTGCTCCGGCGGTCCGGCGATCACGGTCTGCTGGGGGGCGGCATAGACCGCCACCGTGATGTCTGGATAGTCCGCGACCAACTTCTCGGCGTCCTCGGCCCCCAACTCGAGCAGCGCCATCGCGCCCTGCCCGGACAACTGCGACATCAACTTCGACCGGGTCGCGATGACTTTGAGTCCATCGGCCGGGCTCAGCGCGCCAGCCACGACGGCAGCAGTCACCTCGCCCATCGAATGCCCAATCACCGCATCCGGTTCCACTCCATACGAGCGCCACAACGCGGTCAACGCCAACTGCATACCCACCAACACCGGCTGGATCCGCTCGATGCCCACCACCGGCTCACCGGCAACCAGCACATCCCGCAGCGAAAACCCCGCCTGCGGGGCGAAAGCCGGCTCCAACTCGTCGACCGCCGCGGCAAACGCCGGCTCCTCGGTCAGCAACCGCTGGCCCATGCCCGGCCACTGCGAACCCTGACCCGAATACACAAATACCGTGCCCGACGCCAGGACTCGGGTGGCCTGTTCCACAACACCCGGCGCGGGCTCGCCGTCCGCCAACGCACGCAAGCCGGCCACCGCCTGGTCGCGATCACGCGCGCACACCGCGGCGAAGCTCTTGTAACGGGCGCGGTGTTGGTTGAAGGTCTGGGCGACATCGGCTAACGGGACGTCGGCGCCGGCGCCGGCCATCCAGTCGGCCAGCATCGCGGCCAACGGCGCGATCCGGACCGGGGTCTTCCCCGAGATCACCAAAGTTTGGACTACTGGTTCTGGTTGCAACGCAACAGGTTCCGTGGCGGGCGCCTGCTCGACGACCACGTGCGCGTTGGTGCCACTAACGCCGAACGACGACACCCCAGCGCGCCGGGGCCGTCCCACCTCCGGCCACTGCATCCCCTGCGGGGCGATGGTGAATCGCGATGCGCCCGCGCTGGCGTTGGGAGTCAACTGCTTGAAGTGCAGATGCGGCGGAATGTAGCCGTGGCCAAGGCTCAGCACGGTCTTGATGAACCCGGCGATACCGGCCGAGTTCTCCAAATGACCCATGTTGGTCTTCACCGAACCCAGTACCAGCGGAGCCGTGCGGTCCTGCTCAGGAAAAACCCGGTTCAACGCCTCGAGTTCGATCGGATCGCCCAACGCGGTGCCGGTGCCGTGCGCCTCGATGTAGTCGATCTCCGAGGGCTCCAGTCGCGCCGATGCCAAGGCCGCGCGCAGTACCGCCTGCTGGGCCGGCCCGCTGGGCACGGTCTGCCCGCTGCTTGGGCCATCCTGGTTGACGGCCGAACCGCGTACCACGGCCCACACCGAGTCCCCGTCGCGCAGCGCATCGCTGAGCCGCTTGAGCACGACCACTGCGCAACCCTCGCTGCGGACATAGCCATTGGCGGCTGCGTCAAAGGTCTTGCATTGACCGTCGGGGGCCAGCATTCCCCACCGCGAACAGGCGATGCTGTTTTCCGGACTCATGATCAGGTTGCTTCCGGCGGCCAACGCCTGATCACTTTCCCGCCGGCGCAGGCTTTGGCACGCCAGATGAATGGCGACCAGCGATGACGAGCACGCGGTATCGAGGACCACCGCCGGGCCGTGCACGCCCAGGAAATACGACAACCGACCCGCGGCGAAGTTAGACGCATTCCCGAACGGGAGATACGGGTCGAATTCTTCTGGGCGCACCCCTCCGGCGATGCTGAGCCAGTAGTAGTCGCTGGTCGTCAGGCCGACATAAATCCCGGTCTGCGTACTGCGAATGGCCTCTGGTGTGACGCCCGCGTTTTCCAGTGCCTCCCAAGCGACTTCGAGCAGCAGCCGATGCTGAGGATCCATCGCGACTGCCTCACGCGGAGAGATCCCGAAGAATTCGGCGTCGAATTGGTCGGGCTGCCAGGACGTCAGGAACCCGCCCTCACGGTTGCAGATCGTGCCAGGCCGGGTGTGGTCCTCGGAGTAGTACGCGTCGGCGTCCCAGCGGTCCGCAGGGACCCGGATGACGCCGCTCTGTCCATCCTTGAGGAACTGCCAGTACTCCGCGGGGGTATCCACCCCGCCGGGGAGCCGACACGCCATCCCCACCACGGCAATTGGCTCGGTATCAGCCTTTTCCGCGATCGCCAGGCGTGCAGTCAAATCGTCGATCTTGCGCAGCGCCTCGGTGATGATCGCCCGACGATCCGGCGATGCAGCAGTCATTGCGCTCAACCCAGCCTTTCGGAAAGTTCTTTGAGCAGGTCGTCATCACTGAGGTCTTGATAAGCGTCGACGCTCTCCTGATCGGCAACCTCGACCAGCTCCGGAAGGATCGTGGCCAAGTGGTCGGCGAGCGCCTCCACCGTCGGGTAGTCGAACACCACCGACGCGGGTAGCGACTCGCCCAGGCTGTCGGAAAGGGCACGCTGAAGCGTCACACTCATCAGCGAGTCCATCCCGGACTGGAAGAAACCCATCAACGGGTCCAGCAGCTGCGGTGACGCCAACCCCATCGCCGCGACCACCTGCGCGGCGACGTGATCAACCAGCAGGCTGCGCCGGCGTTCCGGTTCGCAGTCCCGCAACGTTTCCCGGAACTCGGTGACCAGCGTCGATAACGTCGGCCCCGCGGTCTCGGTCGGCAGCAGCTCGTCCACGACGCGTAGCGCCGCACGGGTACTGCGGTACGCCGTGGCGAGCCGGGCCCAGTCGGCCGCGACGATCGTGGAGCGCACCGGCGTGCCGGGACCAGTGACCCACGGCAGCGCCTGGATAGCGACATCATCGGGCAGAGGCTCAAGACCGGAATCGAGAGTCACCTGCCGTTCGGCATCGGATTGGCTATCGGACAATGATTTCCAGAGCCCCCAGTTAATTGCGGTAGCCGGAAGTCCAGCCGCTCGGCGGGCGAACGCGAACGTGTCCAGGAATGTCGTGGTGGCCGCATAGTGGGCCAGCCAGCGCGAGCCGGTCACTCCGGAAATCGACGAGAACAGCACGAACTGGCGCACCGGGTGACGCACGGACAGCTTATGCAGCAACGCCACCACATCCAGTTTCGGCCGGAACATCGCGGTGACATCGTCATCGGTCATGTCGCGCAAGGTGATCGGCCCGCCCGCGAATGCCGCCCCGTAGATGCCGCCCAGCGGTGGAAGATCTGCGCCGAAGCGGTCGAACATCGCACTCATCGCGGTTTCATCAGCCGCGTCAGCAGCCACCGTCACCAAGGTGGTGCCGGTCGCCGACAGTTCGGCAGCCAACTCGTCCAACAGTGAACCGGGATTGCGGGACACCGCGACGACGGTGCCGGCCCCGGCGGCTGCAAGTTGCCGAATCAGATACGGCCCGATGTTCCCGGTTGCGCCGATGACCAGATAGCTACTGTCGCTGTCCAATTCAGCCGGGGCCGCCGCCGGCAGGTGACGGCTTTGCAGTCGTGGGACACGACGAACGCCAGCCCGGTATACGACCTGATCTTCTCCGTCGCCGCCGTGAGCTTCGTCGACCACATATCGGGCGGCCAAGCCGGCGGGCACCGATTCGTCGACATCGATGATGCCGCCCCAGATTTCGGGATGCTCCAGTGCCAGCGTGCGACCCAATCCCCATAGCACCGCCTGGCCGGGGTTGGCCCGATCGCCCTCATCGACAGGCTGGGCATTGCGGGTGAGCAGAAACAGCCGCGGCCCCACCCCCATCGCGGTCACCGCTGCGGTCAGCTTTCGCGCAGCGTTGAACAACGCATATCCCGATTCGGCGTCGAAATGGTCAGAAAGCACAGGGGGTGCGTAGAGCACATGCGTGGCTCCGGCGAGGGCGTCGGTGATCGCTTCAACCTCGCCGGCTTCGGCCAGCAGTGACGCGGGCAGCACCGTCACGTCAGACCCGTCACCGAGAACATGGCCGAGTTCGGCGCCAAGCTCGGAATCGGTGATCACCATCCACGAGCTATCCGCGTCTGCCCGCTCTGCGGACAATGCCCCCGCCGGCCAGGCCAGCTGGCTGTACCACTGCGACGGAATCGGTCCATCGACGACCTGGCCGTTCGAAATGCCGGCATGCACAACATGTTTGGCCGGAGCCGATGGCCTAACCGTGGTCCAGTGTTTGCTGTGGTGCCAGGGGGTGGTGGGCAGTACCGGTGCCGGTTCTGCCGGGTGGTGCGTCTCCGGCGGCTGGCTGGTGTGGACGGCGTTGACGTTGGTATGGAAAGTGACCGTGTCATCACCGTCGCGCCACAACGTCCCGACCGCGTGGTGATGGGTCACCGATTCCAGCGTGTCGCTGACGGCGTGGGTCAAGATCGGGTGAGCGCTGACCTCGACGAAGGTGCCGTGGTCTTCGGCGGCTGCGGTAATGGCCTGGGTCAGCAGCGCCGGCTGGCGCACATTGGCCACCCAGTACTCGGCATCCAAGACCGGCGACGTGGTGCCTTCCACGACGGTCGAAATGAATGGAATCGCCGGCATCGAGGGCACCAGATCCGCCAGCGCAGAGCGCAGCTCAGGCAAGATCGGATCCATCAACGCGGTATGCGAGGCGACCTCCATGTTGACCCGACGCGCGAACTTGTTCTGCGCGCTCACCGCGGCGATCACCGCATCGACCGGAGCCACCGGCCCAGCGATCACCGTCTGCTGCGGTGAGACATAGCCCGCCACACTGACATTGGGATAGTCGGCAATCAACGCCGCGGTAGTCTCGGCGTCCAGTTTGAGTAGTCCCACCGCACCTTGCCCCGCGAGCTGCGACATCAGCCGCGAGCGGATAGCGATCACCCGTAGTCCGTCGGCCACCGTCAGCGCCCCGGCCACCACCGCGGCGGTGACTTCACCCATCGAATGACCGATCACGGCATCCGGGTGCACTCCATACGAGCGCCACAATTCGGTCAGCGCAAGTTGCAAACCCATCAGCACCGGTTGCACTTGCGCATCGCCGCTCACCGGCTCGCCGCCGGCGATCACTTGTTGCAGCGAAAACCCAACGTGGGAAACGAAATCGTGCTCCAGATCGGCGATGGCCTCGGCGAACACCGGCTCGTCGGCAAGCAATTGGCGGCCCATGCCCGCCCAGTGCGAGCCCTGACCCGAGTACACGAACACCGTGCCGGGATTGCACGGGCCGTCGTGCGGACCCACGACTCCCTCGGCATGCCGACCGTCGGCCAGCGCTCGCAGACCGGTGATCGCGTCAGCGCGATCGCGGGCGCAAACCGTGGCGAAGTGAGCGTGTCGTTCTCGGTGGTGATTGAGCCCGTGGGCCACATCGGCCAACCGAACTGCGGAACCTGCATCGCCCATCCACTCGGCCAGCGCCCCGGCCATCGATGCAATCCGCTCGGGCGTCTTGCCCGACACCACCAAGGTGGTCGCAACCGGATCGGTTTCACGCAGAACGGGGACTGCCGCAGGAGCCTGCTCGATCACCGCATGTGCATTGGTGCCGCCGAACCCGAACGACGACACACCGGCCCGCCGTGGGTGCGGTGTGTGCGGCCAATTGCGTTGTTCAGCAACCACTTTCAGATGTAGCTGATCGAACGGGATATGCGGGTTCGGGTTGTGGAAGTGCAAATTCGCCGGAATACTCGCCCGCTGCACGGCGAGCACCGCCTTGATCAGACCGGCCATCCCAGCAGCTGCCTCGAGATGCCCGAGGTTCGACTTCGCCGTGCCGATCAACAAAGGCGACTGCTCCGGACGGCCCTTGCCCAAAACGGTGCCGAGCGCACGCGCCTCGATGGGATCCCCAAGCAGAGTCCCCGTGCCATGGGCCTCGACATAATCCACTTCGTGCGGCGGCACTCCCGCATTGGCGTACGCAGCGCGCAGTACCGCCATCTGGGCGGCGGGATTCGGGGCCAACAGGCCGTTGGACCGACCGTCCTGGTTGACGGCTGAACCCCGCACCAACGCCAGTACCCGGTCTCCGTCGTGCAATGCATCGCTGAGTCGCTTGAGCACCACGACACCGCAGCCCTCGCCACGGACGAACCCGTCAGCCTCGGCGTCGAACGCATGGCACGCACCGGTTGGCGACAATGCACCGGTTTGATCAAAGGCACGAAAAACGCCGGGCGCCAATAGCAAATTCACGCCAGCCGCAAGCGCCACATCCGAATCCCCGATCCGCAAACTCTGGCACGCCAGGTGCAAAGCGACGATCGACGATGAACAAGCAGTATCCACCGTCAACGACGGTCCACGCAGGTCCAGGAAGTACGACAGCCGATTGGCGATGATGCTCAGCGCGCCGCCGGCGTTACTCCACGCGTCGATGCCGGGGAGATCGAGGCCTGCGAGGTATCCGTAGTCGGTGTAGCACGCGCCGGCGAAGACCCCGGTCGGCGAGCGCCGCAGCGAACTCGGCGGAATTCCGGCGTGTTCCAATGCCTCCCACGCGACTTCCAGTAGCAGACGCTGCTGGGGGTCCATCTTGACGGCTTCGCGGCTTGAGATTTCAAAGAAATCCGCGTCAAAGTCGTCGACGTCGGCTAAGAACGACCCCGAACGAGTAGTGCGGGCCAACGCCGCCGCGACCTCAGGGGAGCCGTCGTCGAACGGCGCCCACCGTTCCGGCGGCAGCTCTCCCACCGCGGACCGACCTTCAGACAAGAACTGCCAGTAGTCCTCCGGTCCGTGGATCCCACCGGGGAATCGGCATCCCAGGCCGATGATCGCGATTGGCTCGTCCATGCGGCTTCGATGCTCGGCCTCGAGAGCCGGCTCGGCGTCGGATGGCGACCCGCTGAGGAACTGCGCCAAGTCGGCGATCGACGGGTGCTCCCAGAATTCCACCGGCGAAACTTTCCGACCGAGCAGCTCGGAGAGCTCACCGGACAGCACGACCGCGTCGCGCGAGCCCAAACCAAGATCGCTCATGGACGCGTCAAAGTCGATCTCGTAGGGACTCACACCCACGTTGGTCACCAGGTAGTCGGCCAGCCAGTGCCGAAGGGTCTCTTCGTCGAAAGGCGCGGTCATATCAGATACCCCTCTCACTACCAGCCGGCGCCGACTCCACGCTGTCGAACAGGTCGTCCAAAACACTGCTGTCCGTGCCGCGCAGCGCGTCGACGTCGTTGTCCGAATCTGTCTGCGGTAGAAGCTTCTTGGCCAGATGCTCGGCTAACGTAAGGATTGTCGGATAGTTGAAAAGCATCGTCGCTGACAGCTCGATGCCGACGAACTGCTCGGTGTCTCGGCGAACCGACATTGCCATCACCGAGTTGAGGCCCAGCTCCGCAAACGGCAGGTCCAGTGCGAGCTCGGCTTCCGGCATTTGCAGTTCACGGGCAAGGATGGTTCGCAGCCCGGCCTCGAGTTCGCGCAGGACCTCCTCGGCGGGCATTTCCGACCATCTCGGGGATATCGCCGGCGCGTCTTCCGCCGCCGGTGCGTCGGACGACGGCAGAGGAGCCATCACGGCTTGAGCGACGTCGTAGCGCTCCAGGTACTCCCATGCCGCGAAGGCTTCGTCCGGGGTGACGGGCCGTGAGCCCAAGCGCTCGAGTTCCTGCATCGCGATTTGAGCGTCCGTGCCGAACCCGAGTCCCCGCCAGACCACCCAATCCAAGCTGACAGTGTGGCAGCCCTGGCGGTGACGCGCGTGGGCCAGCCCGTCCAGGTAGGCATTGGCCGCGGCGTAGGCGCCCTGCCCAGGGACACCGAACACCGCCCCGGCCGCGGCAGTCATGAACAAGAAGTCGAGGCTACCGGGCGGGAAAACCTCGTGCAACGCCTGCGCACCGGCGATTTTCGGCGACATGGTGTGGCGAAGACGGCTCTCGGTAACCTCGGTCAAAAGTTGGGCGTCGGTGATTCCGGCAGCGTGGACGACGCCGCGGATCAGCGGGGCGCCGTCGGCGTCCCGCTTGGCAACAAGCTCTCGCACCGCATCAGGCGAACCCACGTCGAGGGCCACCGCATCCACCGTTACCCCCCGCGATTCCAGCGCGCGGATAGCGGCGATCTTGCGCCTCGTGTCGGCGTCAGCGATGTCGTCCCACTCACGACGTGGTGGCAGCGGCGTGCGGCCGGCCAGTATCACACGACGCGCGCCACGATCCGCGAGCCAACCTGCGATCAGCAGACCCAGCGCACCCATGCCGCCGGTGACCAGGTAAGCCGCGTCCGGGCGGCACCGCAGCGGCTCGCGGGCCGGCTCCCCGGAGATCGGCGCCATCACCTGCGTGAGGAATTCGCCGTCGCGCAGCGCCAGGATGGACTTGGTCGGCGTCCGCAGGATCGTGGATAGCGGCACTACCCAATCAACGAGGTTTACTCCGTCCGGCACGTCGATCAGGCCGCCCCACAACTGCGGCTGCTCGGCCCGGATGACCCCCGCGGTCCCCCAGAGGCAACTTTGCCGCACGGCCGTGGCGGAGGAACCCTCCCGAACGCCGCGGGTGACGATCCACAACGTGACCGGCTGGTCATCGTCGCGCTTGGCGAGCCTTCGGACCAGATCGGCCACTTCGGTCGACAGCCGAACCGCGCAGTCGAGATCGGTAGTATCCGAACCGGATTCCGCTACATACAGCACGTAGCGCGCCTCAGCGGCATCGGCCGACGGGTAACCAGCATCGGCCAGCCGATCACGCAAAGTGCCGACCATGCTTTCGTCACCGAGCACCGCGATGGTGGCCAATCCATCTGATGAGTCGGCACCACCCTCGGCCCGGAAGGGTTGCCAATCGATCGCGTGCACCATCGTCGACGGGTCGTCGTTGGCCGACGCCGCCATATTCGAGTCCACCACTGCGTAGCGAAGTCCCTGGACTTCGATGCAGGTGCTGCCGTCCGGCGCCGTTACCGCAAGGTCGACGATCAGCTCGTCGTCGTTGCCGCCGCGCCGATGCACCTCGATGTGTCCATGCTGCTCAACAAGTTCGGCTTCAAACCGGACACTTGCTGCCGCGGCCGGAATCATCAGCCGCGGGTTGTCGCTGTCCAGCAGCCGGGCGAGGTGGATGGCGGCATCGAGCAGCGCGACCGCCGAGGGTGTAGACAGCTCGACCTCGGCATCCAATCGATCGGCCGACGACCGGCAGGAGCGGACCGACCACTCGAACGGCCGCCCTTCGCTGCCCCAGGTCCGCCACAGCGACGTAACCGACTCGTCGACGAACTCGGTGTCCGCCGTGTCAACGGCGTGCAGGGACTGGCGTGCCGCCGCCTGGTCGGGCAGCTCGCGAGAGATTCGGGCATGGCAGTGCTTGACCCACCGTTGCGCGGTGCTCTCGGCGCCGGCACTCGCGGAACTCGATGACACCGTGACCGATTGGCCGTCGGCAACCACCTGGATCACCCGCGGTTCGTCGACGACGATCGGATATTCGAATCGGACGTCGGAGGTTATCCATGTCCCATATTCAGCGGCCGCGGCCGAAAGCGTCTGCAACAGAACCGATATCGGAACTATCTCGACACCATTGTTGTGATGAGATCCCGGATACGGCTTGTTGGCCGGGGTCAGCCGCGCCTGCCACATATGCGTTGGCGGCGTGGTGGTGACGGCGATGTGCTCACCGAGCAGGGTGCCGGGCTTGGGCGCGGATTCGGCTGCTTTGACGTAATTCTCGGCGCTGATCCAGTGCTGGGTGTGGTGCCAAGGCGCGCTGGGCAGCACCGGATGCGGCTCGGGCGGATGCGGCACCTGCGGGGGACGGAAGACACAAGTGCTGTTGAAGTTGGTGTGGAAGCTGACCGTGTCATCACCATCGCGCGTCAGCGTTCCGATGCTGTGATGATGAGTGGATTCCAGCGTTTCGGTCACGGCGTGCGCCAGCGTGGGATGTGGGCTGACTTCGATGAAAGTCGCGTGCTGCTCGGCCGCGGTGGCGATGGCTTGGTGTAGCCGCACCGGCTGACGCACATTGGCGACCCAGTACTGTGCATCCAAAGGCGGCAGTGCGGCACCGTCGCCGTCGACGATGGTGGAGATGAAGGGAATCGTCGGCGCCTTGGGCGCCAGATCCGAAAGCGCCGAGCGCAATTCGGCCAAGATGGGATCCATCAGTGCGGTATGCGAGGCGACTTCCATGTTCACTCGCTTCGCGAATCGTTCTTGTGCCGTTACCGCGGCGATCACCACATCAACCTGCGTCACCGACCCGGCGACCACGGTCTGGCGCGGCGAGAGGTAACCCGCCAAACTCACTTCGGGATAGTCGACGATTAGCTTTTCGGCCGCGTTGGCGTCAAGCTCCAGCAGCGCCACGGCCCCTTGGCCGGCCAGCCGCGACATCAAGCGCGACCGGATCGCGATAACCCGCAGCCCCTCAGCCGGGCTCAGCGCCCCGGCAACTACCGCCGCGGTCACCTCTCCCATCGAATGCCCAATCACCGCATCGGGTTCCACGCCATACGAGCGCCACAAGGCCGTCAACGCCAACTGCAAACCCATCAACACCGGCTGCACCCGCGCGTCGCCGGCCACTGGCTGGCCCTCAGCGAGCACCTGCCGCAGCGAAAATCCGACGTGCTCGACGAACAACGGCTCCAACTCGTCCACCGCAGCGGCGAAAGTCGGCTCATCCGTTAACAATTGCCGGCCCATGCCCGCCCACTGCGAGCCCTGACCCGAATACACGAAGACGGTGCCCGGTTTACACAACCCGGCGTGGGCGCCCACCACACCGACTGCTGATTCACCGTTCGCCAACGCCTGCAGGCCAGCGACGGCCTGGGCACGATCGCGCGCGCAGACCGTGGCGAAAACCTTGTGGTGGGTGCGGTGATGGTTAAGGGTGTGGGCGACATCAGCCAGTGAAGCGCCGGCGCCGTCGGCGATCATCCAGTCGGCGAGCATCGCGGCCGTCGAGGCGATCCGTGCGCGGGTCTTCCCTGAGATCACCAAGGTGGTCAGCACCGGTTCCGGTTGCGCGGCCGCCGGCTCGGCGGCCGGGGCCTCCTCGATCACCACGTGCGCGTTGGTTCCACTGACGCCGAATGACGAAACTGCCGCCCGTCGGGCGCGCGCCACGCCGGGCCATTGCATGCCCTGATCGGCGATTGTGAACCGGGAAGCGCCCTCGACCGCATTCGGAGTCAGCTGCTTGAAGTGCAGATGCCGCGGGATGTAGCCATGCTGCACGGTCAACACAGTCTTGATAAACCCGGCGATCCCGGCCGCTGATTCCAGATGACCCAGGTTTGTCTTCACTGAACCCAACACCAGCGGCGCCGAGCCGTTCCGGTCGCCGAAGATGTTGCTCAACGCCCCCAACTCGATCGGATCACCCAACGCGGTGCCGGTGCCGTGCGCCTCGATGTAGTCAATCTCCCAAGGCTCCAACCGTGCGGCCGCCAGCGCGGCACGCATCACAGCTTGCTGGGCCGGTCCGCTGGGCACCGTCTGCCCGCTGCTGGGACCATCCTGGTTGACCGCCGAACCACGCACCACAGCCGACACCGAATCCCCGTCGCGCAGCGCATCGCTGAGCCGCTTGAGCACGACCACTCCGCAACCCTCGCTGCGGACATAGCCGTCCGCATCTGCATCGAAGGTTTTGCACCGGCCGTCGGGAGCCAACATTCCCCACCGCGAGGTGGCGACGCTGTTTTCCGGGCTCAGCATCAGGTTGACCCCGGCGGCCAACGCCTGGTCGCTTTCGCGTCGGCGCAGGCTTTGACATGCCAAATGAATGCTGACCAGCGACGACGAGCACGCGGTGTCGACTACGACCGCCGGGCCGTGCACACCCAGGAAATAGGACAACCGCCCGGCGGCGAAGTTCGCCGCGTTCCCGAACGGAAGGTGTGGGTCGACCTGGTCTGGCGGCAACTTGCCGGCCAAGGTCAGCGTGTAGTCATTGGTGGTCATCCCGACGAAGACCGAAGTTTGCGTGCCGCGGATCATCTGTGCGGTGACGCCCGCGTTTTCTAATGCCTCCCAGCTGACTTCGAGCAACAGCCGCTGCTGAGGATCCATTGCGGCTGCCTCGCGCGGTGAGATGCCGAAGAACTCAGCGTCGAATTCGTCGGGTCGCCACGACGTGAGGAAACCGCCCTCAGGGCAGCAGATCGTGCCCGGCACGGAGTGGTCGTCGGAGTAGAAGGCGTCGGCGTCCCAACGCTCCGCGGGCACCCGCACGATGCCGCTGGCGCCGTCTTGCAGCAACCGCCAGTACTGGGTTGTGTTGTTCGCCCCACCTGGAAAACGGCAGCCCATCCCCACCACGGCGATCGGCTCGGTGTCGCCCTTTTGAGCAATTTCCAGCTGCGCCGTTAGATCATCGATCTTGCGCAACGCCTCGGTGATGATCGCACGACGATCCGGCGGCGCACCAGTCATCGCGCTCCCCCCAATCTGCCAGAAAGCTCTGCGAGGTACTCAGCCCCGCCCCGAGATGTCATCCGGTCTTGTTCCGGCGCCCGGCGCGCTCCTTTAGCACAGCGGGTGCAAAACATTCGGTTGATGGCATTGGCTTTACTCTCGCTGAGTGTAAAGCCGTCTGAAGACCACTAGTC